>JANNJF010000557.1:0-7580 GCA_031405715.1 Gammaproteobacteria bacterium
CGCTCCGCCGGCGAGAACGGGCGCACCGGCGAGTACATGTTCGCGTACTTGCCCTGCGATACCCCTTCCATGTTCATCCCGAGTTTCTTCAGCGTGCCGTCGATGACGAACTTGGTGAGCACGACGCCGATCGACCCGGTCAGCGTCGCCGGCTCCGCGACGATCGCGTGGGCCGGCATCGAGATGTAGTAGCCCCCCGACGCGGCCACGTCGGACATCGACGCGATCAGCGGCTTCTGGGCCCGGGATGACTTACAGTGAAAGCTGGAACTGGACACTTCCGGCCCGATTTTGGCAGGCCGCTGTAGGAGTGAAAGCATGACGACACTGCAAGTAAAACTGGAGTTGCCCGACCCGCTCGCCGCCGAGGCGCAAGCCGCCGGGTTGCTCGCCCCGAAACAACTGGAGCGGATGCTACGCGAGGCGCTGCGTGCAAAGCGGGTTGAGAAGCTGGCCGCAGCGCGTGAAGTGTTGGCCGCTAACCCACTCCCGCCCATGACGCCGGAAGAGATTCAAGCCGAGATCGACGCCTATCGCGCTGAAGTCCGTCGTGCGGCTGGTACTTGATACCAACACAGCGATCTCGGGTCTTCTCTGGCACGGTACACCCGGAAAGCTGATCAACGCCGCGCGTTCCAAATCCGTTACACTCTGCACCAGCGCTATCCTGCTCGCCGAACTGCGTGGCGTTCTTACGCGGGATAAAGTTCACCCGGCAACTTGCTACCCGCAGGCTGAATGCCATCGAGGTCTTCGATGGCTACGCAGCGCTGACGACCGTTGTCATTCCCGCGATCATCCCTCCGACCATCATTAACGATCCAGCCGACGATGCCGCGCTCGCCTGTGCGCTCGGGGCCGCGGCCGATCTCATCGTGTCAGGGGATCGGCATTTGCTTGATCTCAACGAACACCAGGGGATTCGGATTATGACGGCGGCGGAGGCGCTGCAGGTACTATTAGAAGCAGGTCGCTAAAAAGAATCTGAGACACCCATCCTGTTGAGCATCGAGTATTTTAGGACACCCATCAAATGGAATGAGTTAGCCACCTCACAATGCACTAGATCTGCGTTATATGGTGATGAAATTGACGGGTGTCCTATATTTTTCTATATTTTTTACCCGGGTTTCGTTGCACAATCTGTTCCTGAGTTGCAACATGCACATAAAACGCATGGATTGTGTCTACTAAAATATATATAATTAATGTATACTCATCTGATGAAGATGAAAATTACAAAACGTGAACGGGCACTGGTGCTAAATTTATCCGAACGCGAGATGGCTGCGCTGGACCAGCTCGCCCAGAGGAAAGGGCAAACGAAATCAGCAATTCTGCGACAGGCACTTCGTCTTTACGAATCGCTGGATACACGAGTCTCCCAGGGGTCGCGCCTCGTGCTTGAAGCTCCCAATAAGAAAGACAAGGCAGAGGTGCTCCTGCTTTGACCTCTTGTTTTGAAACCTTTACTGTCCATAACCACGAAACTAACGAAGTTTGTCAAATCGACTTCGTGGATGGTCTTTCTGACAATCATCTAGAATTTGTTACTAAGGAATGGACTCCGATATTAAGGGATCGGTGGGAACGTGCCAGCCTCACCTATCATGCATTGCCGAGCAAAAAGCAAAGCGAACGGACTTGGCAGGAAAAACAAAGAAAGTTTGGCGCTCCTGACTCCCATTGGAACTGGTATGAAAAAAACCAGTCGATGCAGGGTTCTGTGCACCGGATATTCGCATTGCTCAATTGCGAAGTTGTGGAGGCTCTAATGCGAGTGGATCTGTCTACACCATCCCAGATTCAGCACGCAACACGCACGCCAATTGTATATGTCGAATACTTGGCAGTGGCGCCCTGGAACAGGCCAGCAATTCAATCGCGGCCTCGGTTCAAAGGATTCGGTACATTGCTACTAGGTGCGGCAGTATCACTAAGTTTTGAGGAAGGAATGGATGGAAGATGCGGTCTCCACTCGCTTACACAGTCAGAGGGTTTCTATATTCACGCAGGGATGGAGAACTTAGGCGTCGACAAAACGTGTGGGTTGAAGTACTTTGAGTTTTCTCCTGATGCGGCACGAAAGTTTTTGGAGCCTTAAACAATGAAAAATGCAAAACTCACACAGGCATGGGTAAGTCGGGTGACGTCAGGCATGGTAGACGACATTGATGTATCAGGCAGGGAGGTAGGCAGAGCCCCCTCGGATGCAGAAATTTCAGACATTGTGACCAGGTCTATTGGTACGAATGCATTCAGAGAAATGGTTAGACGAAAATGGTTTTTACCATTGGGTACCGGTGATCGCCGTACTGAACATAGCAAAGCACTACAGATGTTCCTTTTTCCCAAGGAATCGAGCAGACCCGCATTCGAGGCTTCTGCATTGTTCCGCAGACAAAGTCGGCAGAGCGATTTAGTAGAGGAAATAACGACCCACGCGTGGTTGTGTCATGTCGCCGATAAAGCGACCGCAACAAAAAAACTTTCATTCGATGCAAGCAGACTAAACCAAAAATCGATCACACACCTAGTCCACCTCAGTAACAGCGCCTCGGGCCCGAGAGACGCTTTAGACTATCTAGAAAAACTGGGTATTAAAGTAGTTATAGAAAGTTCGTTGCCAGGGATGCGTGCCGATGGCGCATCGTTCGTGGCTTCTAATTTTGGCCCTGTAATAGCACTGACATTGAGGTACGATCGGCTGGATAGTTTTTGGTTTACATTGTTACACGAATTAGCACATATCATTCTCCATTTGCGTGACAACTCCGACAAGGTTTTTGTCGACTCCATTGAGGATGATGATTTAGTTGAGCTAGATGAAGTTGAAGCAGAAGCAAATGCATTTGCTAAGGACGCTTTTGTCCCGAGAGATGCGTGGCTTCGTAGTGATGCCTTTCGATTCGGAACTGAGTCGGCAATTATTGCACTAGCAAAAAAATTCGAGATTCATCCTGCAGTAGTCGCTGGGCGACTTCGTTTCGAGAGAAAAAGATATCAGGCTTTCTCTCAATTACTTGGGGTCAACCAAGTACGAGCCGCTCTTATATCTGAGTAAATATAGTGTACACACCAATCATTCGGAATAGACAAAGCGAGGTATTGGCCATTCAGGCTCTTACCCCTGAAACGAAGGCTGACTGTACCCCTCTTCTTGATTTGGCCGTACCATCCAAGATGGGCGATCTGGCATCTATTCAATCATATACTGAACGAAACATTCGTCGGATGGTGAAAGCACTCAAAGGTTTTGAGCACGTTTTGGTGGATTCCAGCGAACTCGATCCCACTCTTCGCATTAGCGGAGGTAAACATCCGCTAATAGAAGCTGCAAGCGCCATCGGAGAGTCTGGATGTCAGCCAATTCCAGTTACCGGTCTTCACCGCGATGCGGGGCACATGAAAGCTGCTTTGAAGATTAGAGCAGCCAAAGGAAACGGGGGAATATGCTTTCGTTTCGATGCTACAGACGTGGGAACCGCATCGTTATCATATAAGAACCTTCAGAAAGTTCTGTCGGATAACTCAGTGGATTCCACCGAAGTTATTCTGTTGATGGACCTTCAATCGGTGTACGGTACAGATAGAGAATCGATTGCATCACAAGCCTCAAGGTTTGCCGCGCAATTCTCAAAGTCGAAATGGGCTGGTCTAATAATTGCTGGTTATGGAATCCCCGATCAGCTCACCGAAGCTGTTGCCGTGCGTGAACAGGGGTATATCCCCCGACTCGAACAAGACGTTTACTTTAGCGTCGCAAAAGCACATATATTTGATAACCTATGGTTCGGAGACTACACAACACTATCTCCGACACACGTCGAGATCGACTGGACACTCGTAAGCAGGGTAATGAGCCCTAAATGCGTTTACGCATTGGCAGAGTCTTGGTTTGTTGTGCGCGGAGGTCCATTTTCAAGCCACGCTGATGGCTATGGTCAATACTACGACCTGGCTGCGGAGATTGTTGCTTTGGAAGAGTTTTCTGGCAGTGAATATTCTTTCGGTGACAAGTACATTTATGATCGCGCAGTAAAGATTGGTTCGTCTGGTAGTCCGGCGTCATGGATTACTGCGTGCGTCAACCATCACATCACTCTTACCGCTGAGAGTCACAGAATCTGATCACAGATTATCCGATCGGCTCTGATCGCCATTCTTGTCGTTGTCGTAGCTGGCGAATACCGGCCACCTTAAGTGCTGTGGGAGAAATATCCGCAAGCAGCTGTGTCCTTAATTTCCGTTTTGACGAGCGAATAGAGGGGGGCAAATCGAGGAATTGGATGTACAGTGCTTCTATCTCTTGTCTCCACAGTAAGGTTAGCACTGCATCAACATCAACGCCGCGATTCTGATTGGGGCGTCGCCTTAACTGGTAGGTATTTGTTCCATTTTTGTCTGAGCCAACAACCACGCCCCACCACTGCGGAATGAGCTGAACAGCAGCGTTCGCGAGCAACTCATGCACTACCAATACAACTTGGTCAAAGCACTTTGAATATTGATCGACTTGACTAGGAAGCCGGTCCAGGTTATCGCGTGGGCCTTTTATTTCGATCCCAATTAGTCGATCAGAAATTACTGCCATATCGGCGCGTGCCTTCCCAGCACAAATCTCCATTTCCTCTACTAAACGTGCTTCGCTGTTTTTGCGAAAAATACGTGGTAACTGAGATCTTATATCTGATCTGATTTGATCTTCGGTCATAATGCTATTCTTGCATATCCACAGAAATTTTTCCCCTACTAAGTCTCCAAATAATGCGGGGTAGATTTTTGTTAACTCGGCGGGCCGCTCGTCGACAAAATTTGCAATTGAAGATATTTTTAGCAGCCTACGTAAGCTTACCTTTTTTATACAACTCTGACACATCAACACGCAAAGCCTTGGCCAGCAAAACAATTTCGGAGTCCGTTACCCGCCTGACCTGGGATTCGATCTTCGCCAGCGTTCCACGACTGATATTAAGCCCCACCAAATTACATTCAGCGGTATACGCATCCTGCGTCATCCCCTTGGCCAGCCGTATCAGCTGAACGCGTGGACCTACAATGTTCTTGGTGTTGGTTGCTCCCATATCGGAGCTTGATTCTGTCAGAAAAAAGTGTGAAGATTGCTCCGATATCGGAGCAATGGAAACACGATGTACAACCCAAAAATCACCCAACACACCCCAGCCCTCTACCGTCTCGCGCGGTTCGTCGGCAAACCCATGACCAAGGTCGCCGACGATCTTATCTCGTTCGGATTTAAACACTTAAAAGCGATTTACCCCACCCTGAACGACGAGAAAATTTCCACGATTCTTGGCGCAAAGGAAGAAACGAAATAAAGCCGCGGGACCCTCAAAAATATAATGGGGTTCCCGCCCCGACACCGCCCAACCGGGGCCTGCCCCACTGCCCAAAAGGAGAACAAGGATGCTCATCCTCACCCGTCGCCCTGGCGACAGCGTGTTTATTGAACCTCACCCGGATGCCCATCCTTCCGGTCCACCGGATTGGTTTACCCGGCCCATCGAGGTGCGGATATTGCGGGTGGACGGGCGGCATGTGCGCATTGGGATCGAGGCGGCGGAAGGGTTGTTGATATGGCGGGGGGAGCGGAACAATAAGGACGGGGGTGGGTAGAGAAAGTGATTCGGGGGATTCGTGCCGTGCGTGTTTCACGGCCGTGGATACACTAAATCTGCGTTGCTGTAGGGATTGCCAATTCGATGAATGTCTTGTATTTACATCGCATCAACCAATATCAGCCGCGATATCCATTACACAAACCAGGGAGGGTTATCAGGGTGTCAGGCGGAGTCGCCTACTTCGGCATCCTAAGGATATGGACATCAACACCCAACCCGCTACATTTTCGCTCAATAACAGCTGCAGCACCTCTGCTTCGGGCTATGCGCCCTGGTGGACTCGTTGTTCCAGACGCCCCGCCCGCTCTCTCCGGCTGCTTGCCGCATTGTAACCTATACGTTACACTCATCCATGTACGCGTTATTACGCTACCAGACGACAGACAGCCGCGAACCTTTTACCGAGTGGCTGAGCTCACTGCGTGATCGCCAGGCCAAGGCGCGCATCTTGGCACGCCTGGAACGACTTGGCGTTGGTAATTTTGGTGACTGTAAGCCCTGCCGGGACGGGGTAAGGGAATTGCGGATAGACTGGGGTCCGGGCTACCGTATTTATTATGCCCAGATCGGCAAGACCGTAGTTCTCTTGCTTGTGGGTGGTGACAAGCGCAGTCAGCGTTCCGATATCGCGCAAGCCGTGGGTTACCTGCAGGATTTTAAGAGGAGACAACGATGAGTAAACCGAAGGCGGCGGTGTCACACCGGGAACGGCTGATAGAAGAGCTACGCGCGAACCCCAAGGCCGCACGCGCCTATCTCGCGGCGGCCATCGAGGACTCCGATCCGCGTGTGCTGCTGGCGGCTCTACGCACCGTGGTGGAGGCACGTGGCATGGCGCGTGTCGCCGAAAAAGCGGGCATACCGCGTGAGAGTCTGTACCGTACGCTGTCGGCCAAGGGGAACCCACGACTCACTACCTTACTGGCCATAGTGAAAGCCGCCGGCTTCCGATTCTCGCTGGAAGAACGCAAGCATCGGGCGGCATGACATTACCCTGTAGGCTGGATAGTTGAGCAACCCATCCTTAAATAAAGGTGACTAAAAAGGTGACGGAGGGATTAAATCTTGATCCCTCCGTCCTATTTTACCCCGTATAGGCCAATCAAGCCGCACGCGACCGCTTGGACGCCGCGATAACCCGCGCTAGGTCGCGTGAGGTTGCACCCAGGGAAAAGAGCGAACGGATCAAGAGATCAAGGGAAACGGAGGGGTCGCCCGCCTCCATCTTGGCGATGCGAGACTGACTGGACCGCAGCCGCTGGGCCAGCTCACCTTGCGACAGGTTGTGTGCCTCGCGACGTTCGCGCAGCCAGTGGCTGAGGGTCAGCTTGAGCTCGATAAAACGCGACTCCTCCGGCGATAGGCCGAGAAACTCCGAGGCCGAACCGACCTTCCAGCCGCGTCGTTCCAATGCTTTCTTCTTTGTCTTATTCATTAAAGTTTGGCCAGACCCCAACACCACACAGCCTCGTAATGACCTCGGCGTTATGGTCGTCATATTCCGCCCGACCATGAACAACCAATCCGACACCGGATGAACACTATCCGGTTGTTCCGGTCTCTATGTTTAGTCCCCCTGAGAGGTAAACCGGCATCAGGTCCTGCAATACATCCTTCATACAGAATCCATCGAGAGCGCGGTAAAGAAAAAAGGTTGATAGGAAATCGTTATTTTTCTATGGCATTGCGGGCGAACGGGCGTCACGTGCGCATTGGGATCGAGGTGGCGGAAGGGTTGCTGATAGAGAGGAAGAGATCCGGTGGTATGCGTGCCGTGGGTGCTTCACGGCTGCGGATACACTAAATCTGCGTTGCTGCGGGGATAGCCAAGGCTACGGATACTCTGTATTTATGGAAGGATCATGCAATCTCTAGCACTGCTCAAAATACTTGCACAAAGTTCCAAAAGTATTAAAGCGGGCCACAGCAAACCCGTGA
>JANNJF010000558.1:0-2724 GCA_031405715.1 Gammaproteobacteria bacterium
CCCGGGGGGGGGGGGGGGGGGTGGGGGCGCCCCCCTCTTCGACACTGGCCCTCATCCTGTCCTTCTCCCAAGGGGAGAAGGGACCCTGGGTTTGAGTGTAAGATCTTGAGCACAACTCTATGTACCAAACTGTATGGCGCACAACATTAACAATGAGGAAAAGGTAATGGACATGCCCGCCGCCATCCGCGCCGTGACCGAGCGGCGCGATCTGACCTCAGACGAAATGTATGCCGTGATGCAGATCATCATGACCGGTGCGGCCACGCCGGCGCAGATCGGCGGTCTGCTCATCGGCCTGCGCATGAAGGGCGAGACGGTGGAGGAGATCAGCGCCGCCGCCCGCGTCATGCGTGAGTTGGCGACGCGTGTGACCATTGCGGATACAACACATATGGTGGACACCTGTGGCACCGGTGGCGACGGCACCCATACCTTTAATATATCCACCACCAGCGCCCTGGTAGTGGCCGCCGCCGGCGGCAAGGTGGCGAAACATGGCAATCGTTCGGTATCGAGTAAATCCGGCAGTGCCGACGTGCTGGAAGCGGCGGGTGTCAGTCTCGATCTCAGTCCGGAGCAGGTGGCGCGTTGTGTCGAGGAGATCGGCATCGGCTTTATGTTTGCGCCCAAGCACCACGGCGCCATGAAACACGCCATCGGGCCGCGGCGCGAGATGGGTGTGCGCACCCTTTTCAACCTGCTGGGACCACTCACCAATCCGGCGGGTGCGCCCAGCCAGGTGCTCGGGGTGTTCGACCGCCAATGGCTGGAGCCCCTGGCCCAGGTGCTGCTGCGTCTCGGCAGCCGGCATGTGCTGGTGGTGCATGCGGAGGACGGTCTGGACGAGATCAGCATCGGTGCGGTCACCCATGTCGCGGAGTTGAAAAACGGTTTGGTGGGCAGCTATAGCATCTGGCCGGAACAGTTCGGCCTTAAGCGTGGCGATATCCAGGCGTTGTCGGTGGACAGCGCGCAGGAGAGTCTTACCATGGTGCGCAAGGTACTGGACAACACCCCGGGCTCGGCGCGCGATATCGTGCTGCTGAACGCCGGGGCGGCCATCTACGTCGCCGGCCTGGCCGCCACCCTCGAGGCCGGTGTGGCAATCGCGACCCAAGTGATAGAGAGTGGGGCGGCGCGCGCAAAACTGCAGGCCCTGGTGGACTTAAGCGGGAAACTCGTGGGCGAGGCCAAGGCGTGAGCGACATCTTGCGCAAGATACTCGCGCGTAAGACGGAAGAGGTGGCCGCGCGCCGCGCGCGCGTCAGCGAGCAGACACTGAAGGACCGCCTGCCCGATGCGCCGAAGGTGCGCGGTTTTGTCGGCGCTATCGAGCGGCGCCTCAAGGCCGGTCGCGCGGCGGTCATCGCAGAGATTAAAAAAGCGTCGCCCAGCAAGGGTCTGTTGCGCGCCGATTTCCGTCCGGCGGAGATTGCCGCTTCCTATGAACGCGGTGGTGCGGCGTGCCTGTCGGTGCTGACGGATGTGGATTTTTTTCAAGGCGCCGACGAATATCTGCAGCAGGCGCGCGCCGCCTGCGCCCTGCCGGTGTTGCGCAAGGATTTCATGCTCGATCCCTACCAGGTTGTCGAGGCGCGGGTGTTGGGGGCCGATTGCATCCTGCTCATCGTAGCAATCCTGGATGACGCGCAGATGCAGGATCTGGCGGGGCTCGCCCAGGATCTTGCTATGGATATCCTGGTGGAGGTGCACGATGCCGACGAGCTGGTGCGGGCGCTGACGTTGGACACGTCGCTCATCGGCGTCAACAACCGCAACCTACGCACCTTCGAGACGCGTCTCGAGACCACCCTCGACCTGCTGGCACAAATACCGGCGGACCGCATCGTGGTCACCGAGAGCGGCATCCACACACCGGCGGATGTGGCGCGTATGCGTGCCCACGGGGTGCATGCGTTTCTGGTGGGGGAAGCGTTTATGCGGGCGGAAGATCCGGGAACGAAGTTGCAGGAGTTGTTTGGATAAGGCAGTAGCAAGTGGCAAGTGACAAGTGGCAAGAAAGGCAGGTTCAAGTGACAAGTAGCAAGTAACAAGGAAACACAGCCCCATCTTTTCCCTTGCCACTTGCCACTTGTCACTTGCTACTTGAATAAGGGGTTAACAATGAAAACCACAATCAAATGGACCGGTGACGCCAGCTTCAGCGCGCACTCGGAATCCGGTCACACGCTCATCATGGACGGTCCGCCCGATCACGGCGGCAGGAATCTCGGGCCGCGCCCGATGGAAACGGTGCTCATGGGCATGGGCGGATGCACGGCGTTCGATGTGGTGCACATCCTGCGCAAGGGCCGTCAGGACATCACCGATTGCGAGGCGCAGATCGACGCCGAACGGGCGACCGAGGACCCCAAGGTCTTTACCCGTATCCACATTCACTTCGTCATCCGCGGCCGGGGGCTGAACCCAGCGCAGGTGGCACGCGCCATCCAACTGTCGGCGGAAAAATACTGTTCCGCCTCCATCATGCTGGGCAAGACCGCGGCCATCACCCACGATTTCGAGATTGTCGAGGCGCCATGACCCAGGAGTCCGTTCCTAACCGCATCCGCTTCGAAGAGGTGATGCGCAGCTACTATCGGGTGTGGTTTCGTTTTCACCCGGAGGCCGCGGTCGATGCGGGTGTGGCGGGTTATGCACATCTGCTGACGCCTTATACGGAGGATGAGCGCGGTGCGCTGGTATGCCTGAACGACGAGT
>JANNJF010000559.1:0-4502 GCA_031405715.1 Gammaproteobacteria bacterium
ATGCTGACAACGGGCGCTTTATTGCCCGGGTTTGTCCGGATCGTTCCCGGCCTGGAGTAGGTTGGGGTGAGCGCAGCGAACCCCAACACAACACAGCCCCATCATCGCTCACCAAACAACCCATCTCCCGCCGTCACACCCACACCCCAATCCCGCGTCAGTCTACCCGCTGCAACGTAACGATGGATGCTCGAATACGGCCAGTCAGCGGCACTGCGAGCGTAACCATGTTTTACCGGATTGAAATGGATATAATCCACGTGCCGCGCGTAGTCGAGTTCATCACGGATGGTGTGTTCCCAATAGCGCCGTTGCCAGATACCGCGTTCCCCTTTGCCGATGCGGCTCGGGCTGCGTCGCTCGGTCTTCGCCAGGTTGCGTGAAAAACCCGCCTTGATGAGTGCCCAGCGTGTCGGATAATCCGTATCGGTCGCGGGGAGTGTCAGAAGCGCATGCAGGTGGTCCGGCAGGATCACCATGGCATCGATATGAAACGGATGGCGACGTTTCACGGAACGTACCACGTTGCGCAATACCTCGACATGATCCGTCAACAGCGTCCGATGGCGCTCGGCAAGATTGAGCGTGAAGAAATACGTCCCGCCAGCAATACTGGCTCTTCGGTAGTACATCGATCAGGCTCCCTGCCATCGATACTGTTCATGGTCATTATTGATTTACTTGTTGGGGTTCGCTGCGCTAACCCAACCGCGTTTCGAATAAACCTGCTTTGCTGCGAAATGCTTAATAAGGTGAAAAGGCGTTCTTTCATGTATGGTTGCCCGAAAAACAAACGGACGAACATCGATAATAATGGGCACACGTAGGTTGGGGTGAGCGCAGCGAACCCCAACATTGCCTTGTGCATCACCCTCGTTGAGGCTCCTCATTCACCCCAACCTACTGCGCTATTTTGGTAATTTGCCTTTTAATTTTTTCATCAAGCCATCCTTAGCAAAGCTGAAATAATCATTTTGACCAACGATAATATGATCATAAAATTCCAGACCCAGCGAAGTTGTGTTGATTAACAGCTTGGAAGTAAATTTCTTATCACTCTCGCTAGGTGTGGGGTCACCCGATGGATGGTTATGGATGACAATGATACCATAGGGATTCAGCGGTATTGCGGCACGAAGTACTTCAATGGGTCGCGCATAAATCGACGCAACCGCGCCAATAGCAACCACCTCAAAACAGAGTATCTTGAGCTTGGCATCAAGACTAATTGTAATAAGCTTTTCTTTTGCTTCGTTTTGCAAATCAGAAAACAATTCATACACCTGTTGCGGATCGGTCAGCGGCTGCTCAACAGGCGAACCAGACTTCACCCGCCGTTTCTTATAACGGATCTCGATTTCTCTGATATAGGTTGGCCGTTTCTTTTCAGTGTCTATAGTCACGTTTCTTCTTCCCTTCTTTAGAGATTTCCGCACCAAAGTCTTCGTTGACCTTTCTGATTTGTATTTTACAGTCATATCCCGGTAGGTTGGGGTGAGCATCGCGAACCCCAACACTGCTTCATGCACCGCATGCGTTGGGGTTCATTTCATTCACCCCAACCTACCGTGCTTCGGTCATTTTCTCTTTGATATTGGACATATCTCACTCCAGTTATAAAGTGGGCACAACGTAAAGCCATCCTGTGAGCTACGCGGAGCGCCGACGTGGCGAGTCAGGTTGAGCGCCATATTAGCCATCGCTTCTCGTTTGAACTATTTTCCATATTTTTTCCCACTTCTTTTCAAGATCCCGCATGTAGTTAAATTGATATCCCGGTGTAAATTCAGAGAACCCATCTGGCGAGTTTCCTTTTTTATCCATGCCATATTTGTATAGTTGGTCCGGAATTCGATAAGTGCTATTGCCAGGTACAGGGCCGAATCCGAGATGCTCAAGATCCTTTGCTGAAATGCGCCAAGGTGTATGGAAAAAATAATCTTCTCCAGAAAACAGGTCACCGAATTCCTTCCGCAACTCGGGGAGGCTGTGATTAGGCATTTTTGGCATCTTCTTAACACTGTAGATGCAGGCTTTCAAAAAAAGCTCTGTTGAAAGATGCAAGCAGTAGTAGCAAACACTAGCACGGGGCCAATCGAGTTCCGCTCCAAGGTTGCCCGCACTTTCACAGAGGGTCAAAGCAGACGTGAGATAGGCGCGAGAAAGCCGGTACAACCGTTCCGGGGAAGAGAGCTGTTGAAACCCCGCAGGATGGACACGGACTTCAGGCCACTGCTTATCGTGCAGAAACGGATCATCAGGGATGGCTTTGGCGCAAGCTCGCTTGATCTCATTATCCGGTGGTAGATCTTGTTGTGACATGGTTCAGTCGATGACTAGCGCGGCGCTATACCACACCGTTCTTCGGCGTCGGTTTGAGCGTGTAGTGTGGGCGCAATTTCTAGCAAAGGAACTCCGACGCGAAATCGGCCCCATTGGGCCATACAATGGTTTCCAGCTCGTTGTCTACCGTGAACTGGGAAAAAACCGCCAGTACCTTCGACGCCGTTAGAGAATTTCAGCCAAATCCGGTAGTCACCCTTGTACTGGGCTTCTCTAACTTTAACTTTAGGCATCATTGGATCACTCCATTCTCCGGTGTAGTTAATCGCATATCCGGATTCTGGTCAAAGGGATTCTCAAGACGCGCAGGGGAATAGTGGAACGTTCCCGCCGGATGAGAAACGCGGAACTGTGGCTGAGTGGTGGTTCGGAGTTGTTTCTGCCCCCTGTTACCTTGGTTCGGAGGGAGGCAGGAAAATGTCGGCGGGTTACGCGCTTCGCGTTAATCATGCCCTATGGTTCTGCTGATCGCCCTGTTGGGGTTCGCTGGGCTCACCCCAACTACGCATTGGGTGGCAGTTCGGGGTTGTTCCTGCACACCCTTTTGACTCAGTATGGTAGGTTGGGGTGAGCATCGCGAACCCCAACATGATCTCATGCATCACAGTCGTTGGGGTTCCAGATTCACCTCAGCTTCTATGGTTCTGTTGATCGCTGTGTTGGGGTTCATTTCATTCACCCCAACCTACACGAGTTGCGAGGCCGACAACGGGTGTTTTATTGCCCGGTTTTGTCCGGATCGTTCCCGGCCTGGAGCGCGCGTTCGGCTTCGACCTCGCGCCGGCGTTCCAGGTGTTTCTCCAGGGCATTGGAATGCAATTCGATGGTGTTTTCGCCGAACAGTACCTGTCGCAGAAAGCGGAAGGCGAACAGCATCTGTTCGTTATCCGTTCCGAGGATTTTCTGCAGCTCTTCCGTTGTCAGGGCGTAGACCTCGGCGAACGGGCCGCTGCGGACGAACTCGCGGAAGCGGTCCAGGTCGTAGCACGCCATGAAGAACAGTTGCAGGCTGCGCTTGGAGGGTTTGCCGATGGTCGGGCCGGACGATTTCTTTTTCAGGACCAGCTGGCGCCAGCCGCGGCCGAGTTCGTCGTACTGATCGACACCTTGCTCCTGGCGGTAGGCCTCGATAGTAATGGGCCGTGGTTCGTTGTGTCCCAGGCAGTGGGATTCCTTCACCAGGGCGTAGGCGCTGCGATCGGTGTTTTCGTCCGAGCGGCGCAGGGACATCAACGCCACCGGGTAGTAGCGGCAAGAGGTAGGACGATCTTCGTACACGCTGCAGCCTTCCGGGACCATGAGCTGGCAGGCACTGCCGCCTTCCACGGGCATCAATTTCACGCCGGCGATACCGCTCGCATCGATCTCATACGGGAAGGTGTACTTCACCAGGAAGTCGGAGGTGCTGAGACCGAGGCGGCGGCTCAGGCGCAGGATGTCGTAGGGGGTGAGCGAGATATCGATACTGCTGCAGCAGGCGTTCCAGCATTCGATGCCTTTGCGGCAGCGGAATTGTATCTCGGTATTGCCGTCGAGCATCTCAGGCAGGACTGGACTCGTGGGGAACGGCGATTCGTTGATGATAGGCTTATCCATCTTTACACCTCTGACTCACGGTTTTGCGACTTTCAAGTTTCCAAAACGTACTGGCCGGGTAG
Source organism: Gammaproteobacteria bacterium (assembly GCA_031405715.1). Taxonomy (GTDB): domain Bacteria; phylum Pseudomonadota; class Gammaproteobacteria; order Acidiferrobacterales; family UBA6901; genus JANNJF01. The sequence goes on from JANNJF010000559.1 coordinate 4,002, forward strand.
GCGCTTTGAAAACTTAACGGTGGCGGAAAAAAAACCGGGCGCCCCGTGTCTTGCGGGCGCCCGGCGGACTACTTAACTACCGATAGCTCTCAGTGGGCCGCGGCCTTGAACAGCTTGGACTTGTCCACCAGGTCCATGTGCTTGCGCTTGAACACCGTCCACTGGTGCGACTTCTTGTCGTACACGGAGTTCACGAAGCACTTCCAGTTTTTCTCATCGACAAAGTTCTTGTCCATGCGATAGTAGAAGCCCGGGTAACGCGACTCCTCACGGAACTGAATGTGCTTCATGTGCGCTTCGGCGGTTAGCACGCGATGGTAGTTTTCCCAGGCGCGCAGCAGCTCGTGCAGGTCCTTGGCGCGCATTTTCAGCGAGTCTTCCTTCAGCATCTCGAGCTTCTCTTCCGCCACCTTCAGCATCTTGTCGTTGGTGGTGTAGTAGGTCGCAACGCCGGCCACGTACTCGTCCATGATCTTCTGCAGACGGAACTGCAGCATCTTG
>JANNJF010000560.1:0-2250 GCA_031405715.1 Gammaproteobacteria bacterium
CCTCTTCTTCGTCTTCGCCGACGGCCGGCTGGTCACCCCCGAGCTCACCGGCACTCTGCTGCCGGGCGTGACCCGGGATTCGATCCTGCACCTCGCGCGTGATCTCGGGCTCGACGCCGAGGAGCGCCTGGTCACCACCGATGAGTGGGAGACCGGCTGTGCCGACGGGTCGATCAGCGAGGTGTTCGCCTGCGGCACGGCGGCGGTCGTGACCCCGGTCGGTGAGGTCAAGCACGCCGGCGGGAGGTTCTCGGTGGCCGACGGGGAGCCCGGCCCGGTCACGCGGAATCGGGTCGCGGTCGCGCTGCCATTGTTTGAGCTGCGGCGCCTCCTGCTCCTGATCAAGAGGGACATTGCCACGCAGGCTCTTGGGTTGCTCCGTGCCGTCAGCCTGTGCCGGGAGCACATAGGCCGCGGCGCCGAGCGTCAGCACCAGTCCCAGAATGATCGACTTTTTCATGTTGCCGTCTCCGTTTTATTACCTAAGGGTATATGGAATACAAACACGTGTTGGGAACAGACATCGATGCAACGCCCGCAACGGGTGCACTGAGAGGAGCGTATCGCCGGACTGGTGGTGGCCACATCGCCCTTGAGCACCGGGCTGATGACCTGCGGCTCCGGACACACCGCATAACAATCCATACAGTCGTTGCAGGCGGAACGCCGGCGCGCGCTCACATGCAATGGGCTGTAAACACCCAGCAAACTATAGAAAGCGCCCACCGGACACAGGTGTCCACACCAAGCATGCCGACTCACCAGCAGATCAAACAGGAACACTGCCAGCGCCACCACCCAGGCGGCGCCCATGCCGAAGATCAGGCCGCGGTGCAGCATCGACACCGGATTGACCAGTTCCCAAGCGACGGTCCCCGTCAGCCCGGACACCAGCAAGGTCGCTGCGAGTATCCAGAAGCGTGTCGCGCGCTTGAAGTGCGCGCCCGGACCGATGGCCAGCCGCCGGCGCAGCCAGGCCGCCGCATCGGTGACTATGTTGAGCGGACAGACCCAGGCGCAATAGCTGCGACCGCCCAGCAGAAAATACACTCCCAGCACGATCAGCGCACCGATCACGGCGGTCAGCTCCGGCACGTGCCGCGCCAGCAGGGATTGCAGCAGCACGTAGGGATCGGTCAGCGGCAATACCGCCAGCGTGCGGCTGGCGTTGAGATTGCCCTTCACTACCCAGATGCCGAACCAGGGACCCAGCAGAAACACGCCGAGTATCGTGAACTGTGTGAGTCGGCGCAGGATCAGCCACTGATGGGCCGGCCACCAGCCCTTCCCGGTTATCGCATCGCGCCCGGGGGTCTGTTTCATAAACCCGGCTCCGGCGTCCGGTCCGGCAGGTCGATAATGTCCGGCAACAACGACTTACCGGCCTTGTCCTTTTCCTTCCAGCCGAGACGATAGTGCCGGCCCAGTTGCCCCTTGGCCAGGTGCAGTGGCAGGACCTTGATGGCCGCCTCCTCCAGCACGCAGGACTTTTCGCACTTGCCGCAGCCGGTGCACGCATCGGAATGCACCACCGGGATGAACAGCGCGTGTTTGCCGGTGCGGGGGTTGTGCTGCATATCGAGGGTGATGGCCTGGTCGATCAGCGGACACACGCGGTAACACACGTCGCAGCGCAGGCCCTGAACATTGAGGCAGTTTTCCTGGTCGATAAGCACCGCCAACCCCATACGCGCGTCTTCAATCTTTTTCAGCTGCTTGTCCAGGGCCCCCGTGGGACAGGCAGCGACACACGGAATGTCCGGGCACATCTCGCACGGGACTTGGCGCGCGCTGAAGAACGGTGTACCGACGGCGACCGCGCCACCGAAGCGCGCCAGGTCCAGGGTCGCATAGGGACAATCACGCACACACAAACCGCAACGCACGCAGGCACCCAGGAATTCCTCCTCCGGCAGGGCGCCCGGCGGACGCAGGGCGGTAGGCGGCAGCGAACGCGCCTGGCGGGCGTACAACCCTAAGCCGCCGGCGAGCAGTGCCACACCACACGCCATGCGCGCACTGTCGGTGAGAAAACGCCGGCGTTCCTGGTCCGCTGTTTTTACTCCCGCTGGTTTGATCTTGTCGTCCGCCATGGTGCCCTGGTATCAGCCTGTGTCTCCGGTCCACATCACGTTCACACCTTCACGATGCGCACGGCGCATTTTTTGTAGTCCGTCTGTTTCGAGATCGGACACGTCGCATCCAGCGTCAGCTTGTTGATCAAGCGGCTCTCGTCGAACCACGGCACGA
>JANNJF010000561.1:0-6863 GCA_031405715.1 Gammaproteobacteria bacterium
CGAACACTGTCATGTGGCGAAACAGCGCGTAGTGCTGGAAGACAAAGCCAACCTGACGTTCACGCACATGCACCAGGGCATGAAGACGCGTGAAGACTGGCGCGGTATTTGGGTATCCAAAAAGGCTTCCAAATCGGCGCAGGTCGCCTTCGAGTGGGCGCTGTTTCCCACGCAGCAGACCTATCGCCCGGGTGACTACAACTGGGGCATGTCGATGTTCAATCTTCCGCCGGGCAGCGTGTTCGACCTGGACGTGGTCTGGCGCTGGCAAGGCAAAACCCGCTCGGCGCGCATCGATGAGATGCGCTGCGCCGAAGACCTGCATCTGGAGCCCGATTCGCCATGAACCTGCTGACTTTGTCTGTCCGATGGTGTGCCGCCCTCGTGCTGTGCCTGATGTTCGATGCGGCCCTGGCGGCCAGTGCGCACCCCGATCAGCAGACCCTGCCACTGCTGCCCAAGCCGTTCACAGCACCGGACTTCCGTCTCAAGGATGAAAACGGCAAGGTGTATCGTTTGTCGGATTACCGCGGGAAGGTCGTGGTGCTTAACTTCTGGGCCACGTGGTGCCCGCCGTGCCGCGAGGAAATGCCTGCGATGGAGCGCGCCCACCGGAAGATAAAGGGTGAGAACATCGCCATCATCGCCGTGAACGTGGGCGAAGACGAAGAAACGGTGTTTGGTTTCACCGGACAGCACCCGATGACATTTCCCCTGCCCCTCGACACCGATGGCAGCGTCATCAAGAAATACCCGGTGATAGGTCTACCTACCACATTTATCATCGACCCGAGCGGCAAGGCGACACACCAGGCGGTGGGCGGGCGCCACTGGGATGACGACAAGTTGCTGGATCAGCTGCGGCATGTTGAAGCCGTAGAAACTACGAATAATCTGTGCCCTATATTTATTCGGCGCAAATTATATCAGGGCAAAGAGGCTCTTTACGACTATTTCTTGAATGCCGCTGGCCAACCGTTGAGCACTTGCTTTTGCCTTTACACTGAGCTTAATAACTTCAAGCTGAGTAAGCACCTCCATTTTCTTTACAAGAAGTTTGTAGCCCTTTGCTGTGAGCTCATTTTCTGCAAGCATCACAGTCCATCGCTCAAAGTTTTCTGCCTGCAAGCGCACAAAATTTGACTCGTCTTTTTTTGCAGATGCAATTAGTTGCTTCAGCTCGTCCTTAGCAAGTATCTTGCTTTCGTCCTTGATCCCGTCGATGAAATCAGTAAATTTGCTCATCAAATTCTCCTATCGCTTGTCTTTATTCTTCAGGTTTTCAGTTGCGATGGCAGTATCAAATGCCTGCCCCAAAACAGTCGCGGCTTCACGGAAATATTTCACCCCCAGCGAGCTAGGTCCGCCTTCGCGATACTCCTTGATATCGCTATCGAATAACTGTTCGATCTTCTCGAACTGCTTTATCGTGTCACTGTTAGGGTCTCCTTTCCCTTTTTCGTATTCGTAGGCCTTCCTCAAGTTGAGTGTTGTTTGCTCTATCTTGGATTCATTGTCGGCAACTTTCTTAGTATCAAAACTTGCCACCAGCATCGTGGTCTCGGCCTTCAAGCTGGTCAACTGTGTATAGGTGGTGGCATCATAGTAAGATATAGGGATACCCGAACAGCCGGACACTGAAAGAAACAGTGAAAGAAAACAAAAAAGATAACCGATATGGTTGCGGGACGATTGCCTTGACGATATTTTTTCAGAAAAGTTACGCATAGATAGAGCTCCTAGGTGCAGTGTTGAGTTCCAAAGATATCCTTCCCCTACATTACTTTATACGTATATATAGTGGCGGCTGACAAGTGGCTCAGATGCCGGCGAGCACGGTGCCAGGCAAGCACTACGGTCGTTTTCACCCTGGCCATGGCGGTAAGTAAGCGCCATTCGGCCCTGACACCTTTTCTTACTGAGAACCCTGTAACAACCAGTTACGCCCGGCTTCAAGAGACTCCTGTAATACCGGGATTGTTTTCTTACTGCCTGCCAGACAAAATATTTCCGGGATGCAGCTCAGGTCGAAGGCGTGATCGGACTCTGCAAACAGATGTAATTTCCCTTCCGGGCCACAATCGTATTGCCGCATATAGACCGCATGGGCAGGATCACCACCATCGTTCATAGCGGGTCCATTGTCGAAATTATCTGTGCCCTGGCCTCGCTCATAGGCATTACATAAACGCACGGACTGCAAGGATGGGACGGTCTTATCTGAAACGCCGTGGATAATGAACACCGGTGGGGTGTTCGGATTGCGACGCACGAAATCTGGAAACGAGTTTGCCGCCAGATCATCGGTGCTGACTTGAGCGATGTCTTCCACCCCGAAGAAATTTTCCATTGTTTTAATGCCATCGCGATAGTCTTGGTACTTATCTCCAGCAACTGCATGGCTTATGAAATCCCTGAAGTCAGTCGGAGGATAGAGTATCAATGCACGACTGATCGGCACGCTGTGACGCTCGGGATGAGCCAACAGCCAAGTCGCCAGATGGCCGCCGGCCGACTGTCCGGTTAGCGCCACCGGCCGGTTGTGGGCGGCACCGAGCGCCTCGCCGTTTTGCCACACCCATGTCAGGGCATCTTCCACATCCGCAACCATGTCCTGCCAGGCTGCATTATTGCACTCTGTATTGCCCTCCTTGTTTCCCGCCAGCCGGTAGAAGGGTGCAAACACAATGGATCCCCGGTCCGTGTAATGTGAAATTGAAGCCTCCAGCCCCGGGAATCCGGCAGTGCGCAGTTTCCAGCTACCGCCGTGAATACTCACTAATGGCTGTAGATGGGTCGCGCCAATGTCCCGCTTGTAAATCCGCATCTCAAGCTTGCAGGTGCCATTACCGCGAGCTGAACCATCGGGGTTACGTATATTCTTAATCGTCTTGTAGTTCACCCTCTTCATGAAGGGTTCTGCTTTTCCATCGAGCGAGTCGATCGTCAGCTTCATTCTGCTTCCATAGGGAAGGGTCCACTTTCGGGTCGGGGCGTTGGCGATGGCCGTATCGTTCGGCGTCCAGGTCGCGGCATTACCCAAAACGGTATTGGGTTTATCGAGGGAAATAATTTCATTGCAGAATTCCGCATAGGCGGCGGGCATAAAGGATACCGCATGTTCGCAGACCTGATCCGAGAAATAAGCATCCTGATCACCCCCCTCAACATCGGCAAGAACACAGACGCCCTGTCCATTCCTGGCATAAACAGGTGTATGCGGCATGGTTTCCTGCTGTAGCTTCCGGGAGGCCTTGCAGGCCACATCAGACTTCATCTGTTGCCTGAGCCTTTCCGCATCACCCGTTTGGAGATAGATCAGAATTTCATCGGTATTTTCATTCAAGAACCCACGGAGATATGCGCAGCCCGAGAGGGAAAGAAGCAATAGTGCAACAACTATTGTTATGGTGCGTTTCATCGTGTTTCCCTGTCCGTTATATGATCCCTGTAAGCACCCGGCCATTATAATAATATGGATTGGGAAATTGACTCCAGCCTATATAGCTTATCCGGGTCTGCCCAATCAAATCTCTCCTTTCCATGACAGGCCATAACATTTCAACCATATGATCCAGGAAACGTTAGGTCATACACTATAGAACTTGACGTTGTCGTTCAAGAACCCGTGCATGTTTGCATTGGGTTGCGATATGGACTGTTAGAAATTATTGGGGCGGGTTCCCCCATGCGGGGACAAGAGCGTAGTTTGCGTAACCCGCCAGGCGTGGCACAGCAACACAAGACATCCTTTACGGTCTGCCAGCGGGCACATCCGGCGGGTTACGGCACAAAAGACGTGCCTAACCCGCCCTACGTTGACGATGAAACCGCTTAAGTAAGTGCCATTCCTCTCTGACACGGATTATTTCTTGTAAACGGACAAAAAACGCGGCGATGTGCCGCGTCTTTCGGCCCTCCATTTTCTTAATTAATTGACTAGGGAACCTCTGAACAAGTGGCGGAAACTATCTGGTTACTTTCCCTCTCCCTAAGGGAGAGGGCCAGGGTGAGGGAAAAAGGCATGATTATCCCCCTCACCCTCACCCTCTCCCCCGAAATGCGCGGGGGAGAGGGGACTTGCTCAGAGGTTCCCTAGGTAGTCACAAGGCTGCAAGTGCGTCCCAGCTGTAGTTTTTCGTTTCCTCGGGGGTACCGTTTCCGTCGGTATCGAAGGTGATGGTCACTGCATTAGGGTCGTCCGACACATTGCTGTTTATCGTGATCGTCACGATAGCAGTGCCGTCGGTGATGCTAATCGCACCGCTATCGGGATGCGCATTGGCGATATTGCCGCTGATCGGCGTGGTGGTTTGGGCGTTGACGGTGCCGGCCACGGCGGTGCTCGATAAGGTGAGGTTGTGGCTCGTCGTATAGTTGCCGGTGTCGAGGTTAATAGTATTGTCAATGGTGAAATTCGACAGCGTCGAGGTCTCGCCATTGGCCATAATGGTCAAGCTGGCGCCCTTTAAAGTATGAACGAAGTTGTCGCACACCAGATCGTTATTACTATCGGTGGCAATCAGGGTGTAATCATAGCCGCCGTTAATGGCGGTATTGGTAGTAGCATCGGTATAACTGAAATTGTTGAAGGCAACGCTGAATGATGAGGCCGTCGGACAGACACCCGGGTTCTGGCTGCCAATAATATTGGAGAGGGTGAAATCACCATTGAGTGTGGCACCCGCTAGTTGGCAACTATTAAAGGTGATAGTGATGGTGTCGCCGGTGATGCCATAAGTAAAACTGCCATTACCGGTATCGGTTAAGGGATCGAGGCCACAGAATAAGGTAGTACTGGTGCGGGTCGAAAATGCCTTCGCCTGTTGTGATTGTTGCCGCACCACACCGCCGAATAAAACGGCGTCGGGATTCGCAAACTCGATGGCGCCAAGGGCACCGGTGGTGGCTGCCAAGGTCTCATCGGCCACACGTGCGGCATTACTGCTGGTCAATGTCCCCGTTGCCGTGGTTGGGGTGTTATTATCGCTGGAATCGCCACAAGCGACGAGCATGGCAACAAACAAGGCCAGGAAAATACGACAATAAAGCGTAACAAAACCCTTCCTGTGGATAAAACTCATGTGGCGTCTCCTTTACCTGATAATCCGCAATACCTACCGGTACTGAACACTAAAGCGATAGCGACCATGCAACATCACCTGCTGGGTGGCAAGCTTAGGCAAAGGATATTGGGATCAACTGGATAAGAATCGCCGATGAACGGCGATCAACGATTTCTAATACATGGGCAGCAGCCTAACCGTTTGGCTTTTAATTGGAGGTTGCTTGAATGCAGGTCACCCGCAGTACAGTGGCATGTCAGCCTCCTGGGTTGCGTTGCGTGCGCAATGTCATCGTACTACTGGCGTCAACGACTCGGGGGCTGGATAGAGGATTATCCGAGTCAATTTCACACTAATATGGATTGGGAAATTGCCTCCGACCCCTATACAGACCCCTATACAGAAATGCGTGTCGCCTTACTTATGGTGTTGAGGGGTCGAAATGATCCAGGTCAAAGAGCCAGGGCGCCACCTTAAGCTATAGTCATGATGAAATTGATTCCGACGCCTATAACTGGTTGGACAGCCTGCGCTGGTGAGCGGCAGTCTGTCCGGCTTATTGGGCAGCTGGTCGCAAGCTTATTACACTGCCAAGCAAGACTCTCTACATTAGTGTCCCTATGTACAGCATTCAATCAGAAATGGAGTGTGACGATGTTCATTCCGCGCAAACACGAACAAATCGACCGACGCGTGTATTGTATCACTTTTTATGTATGTCCCTTAACTCAAGAATATAATGGTGTAAGGCAGTTTAAATTTTATGTCTTTAAATACGTTCAACCTAAGGAGAGCATGACGTGAGAAAGCGACCAATGATGTATACGGTTACCCTGCTGGCGTCCGCCGCGACCCTGTTGGCGGCGGCCCCGGCGCGTGCCGAGTTCGGTATCGGGGTCAATGTGGGCACTCTCGGCTTGGGCGTCGAGGCCCGACAGACCCTGTTCCCGTCCCTCGACCTGCGCTTTGGTATCGCCGGCATACGCTACAACACTTCCTTCGAGTACGATAACGTCGATTACGACATCAAGGAAAGCCTCGCCGTGCCGGAAGTGAAGCTCGACTGGCGTCCGATGCAGGGCATGTTCCGACTGACCGTCGCCGCCGGTTACTACAATCAAGTCTCTAAGCTTAAACTGGTCCCCGAGCCTGGCACCACCTATATCGTAGGCAACACCTCCTACACCGCCGCACAGATCGGCAGCCTCAACGGCAAACTCAGTTACCACGTGGCTGCACCGTACCTAGGCGCAGGCTGGGACTTCCTGAAAAACAAGCACCTCGGGTTTACGCTCGACGTGGGTGCCTATTACCGCAACGAACCGGACGTACTACTGACCTCCACCGGCACCGTATCGGCCAGCGACCTGCAGCTGGAGACGGCCAACATCAAGAGTGATGCCTTGACCTTCTACCCGACCGTCAAGGTCGGCATGCTGTTCCGCTTCTGATCGCGGCTATCTAGCCGGCGAAAGCTACGCTAAGAAACCTCTGAACCAGTCTTAGCGGTTGGCACCTGTGAGCGTATCGCGCAGTCCATCCTACTTATACGTGGCCACAAGGTGTTGCTCGATTCTGATCTGGCGGCGCTGTACGGTGTTACTACTAAGCGCCTCAACAAGCAGGTACGACGTAATCGGGAGCGGTTTCCAGAGGATTTTATGTTCCCATTGACCGAGGAGGAGGAGTACGCGGGGTTGTGGTGGGCAATTTGGACCACAACCAATGTTTTTATTGTTGTTTGTGTGGGCGTCGGGGGCCTGACGCCAACCCCCATACCCCCGGGTGGTGTGTTAC
>JANNJF010000562.1:0-6125 GCA_031405715.1 Gammaproteobacteria bacterium
CGGCGGGTTACGGCACAAAAGACGTGCCTAACCCGCCCTACGTTGGTTATGAAACCGCTTAAAGTAGTGCCATTGGGTAGCGTCCCCAATGGCACCCTAATGGCACAATGGCACCACTGGCAAACACCCCGCCACCCCTAATCCCAAAACACCTCACATGGCCTCAGCCACTTCCCCTCGCTGGATCGGAGGAAGGCCCCGCTCTCGCGAAATTGCGCGCACGCCATATCGTAATCGTTGAAATCGATCTGCGCGGTGTACTCCTGGGCCCGATCAAGCATCAGTATATAAGGATCGGCATCGCCCTCTCGCGTCAGCGCCTGCAGCGCCAGCTGGTACTCTTTCTGATAGACCGCGGGGATAATCACCGGGCAGCGTTCACTGTGGGTCAACTCGGCGTTCATCATGGCCCGGGCCATGCGTCCATTGCCGTGGGCGTAGGGATGCACTTCACCGACGAGAAACATCATATAGATAGCCCGGGCAAAGGGGTCGTCGAGGGCCTGGTAGGGTTCGAACCCCTTCATCAGGGTTCCCACCACGAGTTCCGGCGCCACAAAGGCCGTCTCGTCGGACCGATTTTCCTGTTGTTTGAATTGCCCGGGCTGTTTCTCGGGGTAACTGGCCAGCAGCAGTGTATGCCGCGATTTTAGGATCGCGATGAAGTCATCGGCGGAGGCCGGTACCCGACGCATTTCCTGACGGTTCGAAACGACGTGATAGGTGCCGAGTATCTCATGGGGATCGACGACACGCTGCGGCTTGAACCGGCCCCGGAAGACGATATCCGCGGCCTCCTCCACCATAAACTCGGGGCCTTCGATGTAGTTGGTGAAATACGCCTCGAAGAATGCGAGATTCCGCAGCCCCTCGGGGGTGAGCGTGGGCATAGGACGCACCGGCAACTCCGCCTTGCTGAGCGCCGCGAAGAGCGTGGTGAAAAGCGCCAGCCGGTGCGCATCGTAAGGTGCGTCTACGGTCAGGGCACGCATCGGCTCCGGGACGAGTGACGCGGCACGGCCAGCGAGAATACCGCTAACGATAGCATCCAGCGCCTCGTACTCTGCCCCAAGGCGCAACGTGGATGCGATGCGCCAGGCGTGATCGCACAAGCGGACGAGCTCGGCGTCACCTTGCACGCGGGCGATCTCGTCCAGATACCTTTCGACTACCTCCCGTGGCCAGCACTTGGCGCTCGTGCTGCGGGCGCGCGCTGCCTGCAGATTCTCGAGCACGGCGCGTGTGCGTGAGGCGAGGTACAGCCCTTCCATGATGGGGCTATCCCCCTCCACCGGCCCCGGGCCTTGAAGTAGGTGGATGGTGATGCCGGGCAGGGAGACGCGCTTAGTATATTCATAAGTCAGAAATATCGTATCATCCCGGGAGATACCCCCCTCCAACGCCGAACGGTGGCTCACCAAGGCCTTGGGATAATAACGGCTCAGAATGCGGAAAAGATTCCGCCGGACGATGTCTTCCGGGGAATCTATAAGATTGGCGGTGTACAGCTTGGGCGCGAGGTGGCGCAACCGGCCGGCGCGGACATCACGGGAAATGGCCGTCGACTCCCGGGCGCTGGCGTTGCCGAAGATGATTTCGTTGATCGCTGCGGGGCCTTGCGTTTTTTCCATTGGCTGGCTGGGTTGGGGGCGAGATGTGCAATAATTTTCGGGAGTGAGGCATCCCTCTTCATTTAGACTCTGCGCTTACTCCTCCAGATATGCACGAACCAGCTTCCATTGTTTATTCTTCATCTCAAAGACCAACTGGTCAACCCGGAAAGAATCATCTGTCATGCTGTGTTCTTGGGTGATTATTTTGGTGGAATTAATAATACCTTTGGTGGTATTCGTTATTATCTTTTCGCCTTCCATGGTAACAACCGGTTGCTCCAATATTTTTCTGAAAATAGTCTCGAATTGCTCTTGCTATATTGTTTTGCCGGTTGGCTGTCATCGACACCACGCACTTCCAATGGGAATTGCGTCATGCTAACTAGTTTTTGATTGTCTTTTGCCAACACCGCAAGCCGGAATTCGGCCCAGAATTTCTGTGGTGTTGATACCTGTTCCTGGGCCGAACAAGCGACAGCGGAAAATAACATCAGATAGGCAACAATACTGGCTCTAAACATGAAGGACTGTCTGTAGAAAATATTCATAAGCTGGGCCACCTGTAGCCTTTCAATTTCCATGTGCTTTTTGGATAGGTTGATATTTTTACCTGATCACTCTGATTACCGCCCAGTATAAAGAAATGTGTTGCAGTCTCCTGAACCAGGAATCCGACATGGTTACCGCTAAAGGGGTCGGAGTCAATTTTAAGCTTTCATCTTTTTAAATTGACTCCGACCCCCTTACAATTCTGCCCCGCCTCAACCACGCTTGTGGGTCCATGTATTAGGTCAGCGGCCAGAACCAAATTTCCTTGGATGAAAAATAGCATGCAGAATTACATACCTGCACAGCATTTGTCATCTCAATCATGTCTATGTGGCCTCCACCATAGCCAGTGATTTTCCAAAACAAGACAACTCCTTTTTTTTCACTCAATCGGGCAATCGCATTGCTTGGAGCAAAAACTTCCGGTCTTCCAAAAATTGTTGGGCGGGCCAATTGATCGGCTAGCAACTTGGCGCCTGGTTCAATCATTTTTCCCTTGTAGGGGCCACTCTTGATCTTTAGCCGGCCTGAGAAAACAACGCCGGATTTAATCAAAGCAAGACTCATTCTTACCGCACATGTATTTTCATAGGCGGGATTCTGTTTCGTCAAACCGTCAAGAGTGTACCCAATCTCCTGATAGATATCTTCACCGGAAACAAAATTTGGATTTGCGTAATCTGAAGAGTCGTGATTGCTCTTTAAAACACTGTAGCCAGGCTTCATTTTCCCCTCCCACAAGGGTAACGCTGGCTCAGAATTTCTTCGATTACTTTTGATGCACGTTCATTAAGTTTATTGCTTTCTAGTTTCTTGAAATTTAAATAAATTCGCTCCCTCAAGGTAACACTTTTAAAGGTTGTATAATTGCACCACGATCTCCCTTCCGTTGCGTCCATTACTCCGAGTAAATACAGTGCGGCATCCTTTCTCTCTTCAGGGGATTTACTGGTGTATGCATCAAAAAAGTTTCGTGCCGATAAATCGACACTATCTACAGTTATCTTTTGCGCTGATATTATTAGCTCGGGTTTAGATTGAACATCATCACTGGCATTGCACACAAAAAACGGTACAAGTCCAGAAACAAGAACCATAAACTTAATACTTTTAGCATGCGCCATATTAGGTAATTTTATTTTCTGTTTATTCATAAAATATCCTTAGTGAAAAACCTGCATCAGGCCTGCTTGTTATGTTTCACAACGCTTATGGTAAATTACCCTGCAATTGTGTTTATCGACCTCACGGTACCAGTGCTTGGCTTTATCCAAATCACTATTTATATAGAAAAGAATGTCGGGGTCAGACCTTGCACAATCACATGACCGAAATCAATGGTTGCACATGATGTAGGATTATATGGGCATTTCATTTTAGTCACCAATGATTAAATGCCGGCCATCCAGCGCTATGTGCAGCAGCTAGGTAACGCAGATGTGGTGTATTCGACGACGAATAAGCAATGTATAGGATGATGCTCACCCAAAGACTGTAGGTATCAGCGACTTTCCTTATCACCTCGCCCCCCCGCCATATCCGCAACCCCTCCGCCGCCTCGACCCCGATGCGCACGTGCTTGCCCTCTATCCGCAATATCCGCACCTCGATAGGCCGGGTAAACAAGTCCGAGGGATCGTGCCATTAGGGCCATTGGGGACGCTACCCTTTTCTATCATTAAACTTCAACTGCCCGCTGCATCAGTAGCCATCCCGCAAGCTTTTGGTCGCAAGGTATGGACGACTGACAGCAGGGATGTGGTAATTGTGGTCTGTCCCTGAGGTTTGCTGAGGTTTGGTTTCTGGGCAGCCCCGTCGCGGTTGAACGTCAGGATCAACGCCCGCCGGTGCCGGCGTCGTGAGCAACTTGCCGATGGGCGGATATGTGTATATGATCATATCATCCTATTCTGTCTGGGGGTTTTCCCATGAGCAATATCCGCTGGTCCATCGTTGTGCCCGAGGCCACCGACCGCGCCTTGCGCACCTATCTCGCACGTAAGGGCAGCAAGAAGGGTGACATCTCCCGCTTCATTGACGAGGCAGTCCAAGCGCGGCTGTTCGATCTCACGGTAGAGAACGTCAAGAAGCGCAACCGGGCGTACTCCCAGAAGGAGATCCTGGAGGCGATCGAAGAGGCCGTCGGCGCACGCTGATAACCGATGCGGGTCGTTCTCGATACCGGCATCCTGATCGCGGCCTTGATCACCGCCAACACGCCGCCGGATCAGATCTATCAGACTTGGCGCAAGAAGCGTTTCGCGCTCGTCACTTCCTTGTGGCAGCTCGAGGAGTTCCGCCGGGCGAGTCGGTACAAGAAGGTCAGGAAGTTCCTCAAGCCTACCGACGCCGGTAACCTCGTCAACGGCCTCAAGCGCCACGCGACGGTGCTGAACGAACTGCCGGAGGTGAACCTATCCCGCGACCCGCAAGACAATCCAGTGCTCGCGATGGCCATCGCCGGAAAGGCCGATTACCTCGTTAGCGGCGACCGGCGCGGGTTGCTGCCACTCAAGCGGGTCGGCGCCGCGCGCATCGTGACGGCCGCGGAGTTTCTGAAGATACTGAAGAAGAAACGTTGATACCTCCATTCGGAGGGAACTGACCCCGCGCCACGGCAAAACCTCCGAAAAAGGCAACCGAAAAAGGCAACAGATTTATTTTCTGGCTGCTTCGGAATTCATTTACAAAAAAACCGGGGCAGATTTATTTTTTCGACGACCACGCGTATTTAAATAAATCTGTTCCAGCTTCGTCGTCTATCAGGAAAGCGTTCGAGGTTCGGAATCAGCGTCGCGAATAATTCCTCGATCAACGACCGGAACGCTTGTGGTGCCTGCTGTTCCTCCAGAAACCGGCGGATGTCCGCCAGGTTGGCATCGAAATTCCGTGTGATGCGGAGCGTGCGGCGGCGTCCCATTCGAGTCTCGTGGCGAATTAGCGGGGTTTGGATTTTTTGTATTTGGCCCGCGTCTCGGCGAGGCTCAGAAGCCGGCCCGCTTCGACATCGTCCCAGCCCCGGCTGGCTTCCTCCAGCAAGGTGAGATGGATGTGCTCGCGTTCCAGTTGGTGGTAGTGATCGAGACGACGGGCGTCAATGAGGGCCACATAACTTTCCCCATTACGGGTGATGATCTTCTCGTGGCCTTCCCGCACTTCCTCCGCCAATTCGGTTAGCCGGGCGCGTATCTGATTCAATGGATACGATGTCTTTGGATGAAATAGACATGGGTAATTCCTTTAATGAATACGTTAACGTATTCTTAGCCTCTTTTGCCCCGAGGTCAAGGGAAGTTGGCTCGAAAATGAAAAGCTCCTAGTAAAAACCGGGGCATATTTATTTTTCCAACTATACGCATTTAAATAAATCTTTCCCGGTTTCTTCAGCGTGAAAGATAACCCTCTGAGATAATCTCCCCGGTCTTAGCGTCTATAATAAAGCGGGCCTTCGTACCTAACTTACCTGCATTAGTTTCTATTTCGAAGCGAACTACGCCACCGAGCCAACCGTGGCGGATTACTACTTCCAGCGGCTCGGCGAATGCCCAACCTTTCTCTGAGGCTCGTTTTCTGGCTATTTCTATCGCTTGGTCGCGCTCAACCATTGTTTGGGACAGGTCCAGAAAAAACCAGATTTATTACCCGTCCACACGCATTTAAATAAGTCTGTCTCAGTTCCTTTGCGCTACTATTAACAGCTATTCCTCTCTGATCTGCTTTTATCATCGAGTATCGTTCTTCTAACTAATAACGCCCGTAACATCTAACAGTGCCCAGAACGCCATGAAGAGTCCGGATGTCATCAGCAGCCAATAGAATATAAGGCTCAACGCGGAATCGTGTGGGTGATTTTTGCATGTTTTGGGAGCTCCGGCAGAAAGTGAGTAATAATCTTCATGCCCAAATACTGTTCGTCGCGGAAGCCATACGCTTTGCGCTGGATGACGCGAATCGTGTTGTTCA
>JANNJF010000563.1:0-6079 GCA_031405715.1 Gammaproteobacteria bacterium
ACCAATTTAACCACCAACGAAGCCCTCATCATCGGTTGTCTGATGGAGAAATCCGTCGTCACTCCGGAACTGTATCCACTGACACTGAATGCGCTGACTAACGCCTAAAATATTAAAATATAGGACACCCATCTATTTCATCACCATATAACGCAGATCTAGTGAATTGTGCGGTGACTAAATCATTCCATTTGATGGGTGTCCTAAAATACTCGCTGCCTCGTTAGGCCGCTTAAGGATGCGCCATGGACACCTGCCAAGTTTCCGTTAACACGTTCGATAGGCTCGCGGAGACGTACGCGCAGAAGTACCTTGCCCTGGATACGTATGACGCCTACTACCGACAATTCTGCTTGCACGTTGCTCGGCAAGGCGCGACCGTGCTGGACGTTGCTTGCGGACCGGGCAATGTCTCCGCTTTCCTTGTGCGTGAAAGGCCAGATCTTCAAGTGCTGGGAATAGATCTAGCACCAAGCATGGTACGGCTGGCCCAAACGCATGTGCCGTCCGCCCGCTTTTTGGTTCACGACTGCAGGCATTTGGCTGACCTGGGTCGAGTGTTTGACGGCATCGCGTACGCCTTTGGATTGAACTACCTGAACCAGGAAGATGCTGAGCAGTTCTTTGAGTCGCTCAGTAAAGTGCTAGCGCCCAACGGGGTGCTTTACCTCAGCACAATGTCGGGACCCACGGAACATTCGGGGCTCCAGACCTCACGCAGCGGTGACCAAATCTACGTGTACTACCGACCAAGGCAGGAGATTGAGCGGTTGGTTCAGAGTGCAGGTCTAGAGCTCGTGTTTTTGGATGAAATCGCTAGTCCCGCTAACGCATCAAAGCCCAGCATCGACGTGGTCTTGGTTGCACAACGCGCTGGTGCTTATGCGCCGGGTAAAACCGGGTGAGAGAGGAATTGTTGTTAATAGTAGAAAGCATTCCTCTCTGGCCCGGTTTTCCTGACCCGGTTTTCTCCGCATGTCCTGCCTATGTGCGCTAAGGAACAGAAGTCTGTCCCAAGACATTGTTAAATGACCTCCTGATTCACCGTCGACGCGCGAAGTGCGTCAAACACCTCATTAGGTAGGGAGATCAAGATGAACGGTTGGTTCGAATATTCCAAAAGCAGCGACGATCAATTCTGGTTTGTATTGAAGGCGGGCAATGCCGAAACCATACTGACAAGCGAACGCTACAAGGCAAAAAATTCCATCGAGACCGGCATTGCCTCGGTGCAAAGTCATTGCATGATGGATGATATGTACGAGCGCATGGAATCAAAGAACGACAAGCACTATTTCAATCTGAAGGCGGCCAATCATCAGGTTATCGGCACCAGCCAGATGTATGAGTCCGCTCAGTCTTGTGAAAAAGGCATCGAGTCGGTGAAAACGAATGGTGGTTCACAGACGGTGAAGGACAGCACATAAGTTTGATTGCAACGCCATTGGTTTCCGTCTGCGGGGGGAAATCCCTGTTGGGTGATGGCGGCATACCTAGCTAGCGCGTTATCCACTATCAAACGCAACGACTAGCAACTCTAGGGGACAGTGCTTTTTAACCACTGGCAATAAGCGCCAAAAGGGTATTGATCCCATGGGCACTTATTTTGGCATTACACCCCCATCCTAGCCTTCCCCCTGAAAGGGGGAAGGTACTGGGTCGGTGCGGGTGTTTTTGCTGTGTGCGTGGGGTGATGGTCATTTCACCGATAACGGGGTTGGGCTATCACTAGCAGTCTTAAGTAAGTGCCATTCGGTACTCACCCCATTACAGGAAACGTCGGCTACTGCTCGGGAAGATCTCACCACTGCCGGAGTTTACCGCCCAGTTCCCTGACGAAATCCGCGGGGGGTACCCACGCACTCTACGGTTTTGGATATCGACACCATTAAGGCTAGACTTACCTGAAGCGCGTCATTCATAGGTAGGCACAATGGAATCGAGGGGCGTTAAGGATATCCAACAGGTCCGACAGATCGTCGAGGAGCGGGGGCTCAGCCACGTCAAGGTCGGCGTGTTTGACATGGATGGGGTCATGCGCGGCAAATACATGGCCAAGGAAAAATTCTTTTCCGCCCTGGAGACGGGGTTCGGTTTTTGCGACGTGGTGTTGGGGTGGGACGTCAAAGACCGGCTCTACGACAATGCCGCTTATACCGGGTGGCACACCGGGTATCCCGATGTGTCGGTGCGCATACTTCCCGCGAGTTGCCGGGAGCTGCCCCTCGAGGGCGATATGCTGTTTTTTCTCGGCGAGTTTGCCGATGCCGCCGAGGCCATTTGTCCGCGGGCGCTGTTGCGGCGGGTGGTGCGCAAGGCCGAAGACATGGGCATCCGGTTATTAGCCGGCTTTGAGTATGAATTTTTTGTCTTCAATGAAACCCCGCACAGTGTGCGCGCCAAGCAGTATCGGAATATGGTGCCTATGGGGCCGGCGGAGTTCGGGTATTCCGTCATTCGCAACAGCGTCGAGTCGGAGACCTATTTGGGCCTGTTGAAGCTGGCCGAGACCATGGATTTCCCCATAGAGGGTCTGCACGAAGAAACCGGGCCGGGGGTGATGGAAGCGGCCCTCGTCTACGACAGCGCCCTGAACGCCGCCGACAAGGCCGCGCTGTTCAAGACCTTTTGCAAAATCGCGTTGCAGAAACAAAACAAGATGGCGACCTTCATGGCCAAGTGGTCGCCGGACTATCCGGGGCAAAGCGGGCATATCCATGTCTCCGCGCAAGACCTCCAGGGCAAGGCCTTGTTCCACGACGCCAAGCAACCGCATAACATGAGCCAGCTGATGCAGCAGTTTGTCGCCGGGCAGCAAAGGATGATGCCGGAGTGGCTGGCCATGATCGCCCCCACCATTAATTCCTACCGCCGCCTGATTCCCGGCTTTTGGGCGCCGACCCAGGCCAGCGTCGGCATCGATAACCGCACCTGCGCCATTCGCATCATCCCCGGTAAGCCGAAGGCGCAACGCCTGGAATATCGCATCGCCGCGGCGGACGCCAACCCGTATGTGATCCTGGCGGCGGTGATCGCCTCCGGACTATGGGGCATCGAGCATCCGGCCGAGATCGAATCCATGGTGCAAGGCAGTGCCTATGAACAGGCCTTCCCCGCGTCGTTGCAATTGCCCGCGACCCTGTGGGACGCCGCGCAACGGCTCAAGGCCTCGACGGCGGCCAGCGACTATTTCGGCGCGGCCTTTGTCGAGCATTTCGCCGCCAGCCGCGAATGGGAGGAGCGCGAGTTCCGCAAGCACATATCGCAATGGGAGCTGGAGCGCTACTTCGAGATCATCTGACCATGGCTAAAAAATCCGCCATCATTTCGCCCATCGACGACAGCATCGTGGCCGAACGCACCCTGGCCGGCGACAAGGAAATCCATGCCGGGGTGCAAGCCGCGGTGGCGGCGCAGGCAGCGTGGCGCCATGTTGCTGTGGCCGACCGCGCGACGTTGTGTCATCGCGCCATCGACGCACTGGTGGCCAATACCGCGGTGATCAGCGAAGAGATCACCCGCCAGATGGGCCGCCCGATCCGCTCCGCCCCCGGCGAGCTGCGCGGCCTGGAAGAGCGCGCACGCTATATGATCGACATCGCCGCTAAAGAAACGGCCGATATCGCCATCGCCGACAAGCCCGGCTTTACCCGCTTTATCCGGCGCGAACCCTTGGGCGTGGCGCTCACCATCGCGCCCTGGAACTATCCCTACCTCACGGCGGTGAACTCCATTATCCCGGCGATCATGGCGGGCAATACGGTCATCTTGAAGCACTCCGCCCAGACCTTATTATGTGCCGAGCGGTTTGCTGAGGCGTTCGCTCAGGCCGGACTGCCCAAAGGTGTGTTTCAGTATTTGCACCTGAGCCACGCCGCGACGGCCAAATTGATAAAAAACGACGCGATCAATTTTGTTTCCTTTACCGGTTCCGTCGCCGGCGGCGAGGTGATGGAGTATGCCACCGCCGGTTTGTTCAAAAGTCTGGCGCTGGAGTTGGGCGGGAAAGACCCGGCCTATGTACGGGACGATGCGGATCTGGACAACATCATGGCGGATCTGGTGGACGGCGCGTTTTTTAATTCCGGGCAATCCTGTTGCGCGGTTGAACGGATCTATGTGGATAAAAAAATCTACGCACCCTTCGTCGAGCAGTTTCTGTACAACGTGTATCAATACCGTTTAGGTAATCCCCTGGACCCCGACACCACCCTCGGCCCCATGGTCCATCGTTCGGCGGCTGCCAAGGTGCGCACCCAGATCAAGCAGGCCCTGTCGCAAGGCGCCCAGGCCGGCATCGACAGCAAACGCTTTGCCGCCGATCGGCGCGGCACGCCCTATCTGGCGCCGCAGGTGCTGCTCAATGTGGATCACTCCATGCGCGTGATGCGGGAGGAAAGCTTCGGCCCCGTGGTGGGCATTATGCAGGTGGACGGCGACCGCGAGGCCGTCGCGTTGATGAACGACAGTCCCTATGGCCTGACGGCCTCCCTTTGGACCCGCGATGAAACCCGGGCCAGGGAACTCGGCGATCAATTGCGCACCGGTACGGTGTATATGAACCGCTGTGATTATCTCGATCCGGCACTGGCCTGGGTCGGTGTCAAACAGTCCGGCCGGGGCTGCGCGCTTTCGGCCCTGGGCTATCAGCAATTAACACGCCCGAAATCATTCCATCTCAAACGCTCTTCATCCTAACCGGTCGCCCAACATGACGAACACCATCGATCCAACAATGTTGGACAAGCTGCGGGGAAACTGGAACTACCCCACCTCCGTGCGTTTCGGCGTCGGACGCTGCCAGGAACTGCCGGAGATTTGTCGGCAGTTAAAAATGCACAAGCCGCTGTTGGTGACCGACGAAGGCCTGGTCAAACAAAAATTCCTCGCGGACATCATCAAGCTCAACCAGGCGGCGGGTGTCCCCACGGCGGTCTTCAGCGACGTGAAGTCCAACCCCACCGGTGCCAACGTCGAGGCCGGCATTAAGGTGTATCACCAGGGCAAACACGACGGCGTCATCGCCCTTGGTGGCGGCAGCGCCCTGGACGCCGGCAAGGCGATAGCATTAATGATCGGGCAGAAACGGCCGCTGTGGGACTTCGAGGACGTGGGCGACAACTGGCGGCGCGTGGAGACGGCCGGCATGGCCACGACCATCGCCATCCCCACTACCGCCGGCACCGGCTCGGAGGTCGGTCGCGCCTCCGTCATCGTCGATGAATCCTGCCACCTGAAAAAAATTATTTTTCATCCCAAGATGCTGCCCGCGATGGTCATCGCCGATCCCGCGCTCACGCAAGGACTACCGCCCGCGATCACCGCGGCCACGGGCATGGACGCGTTTGCCCATAACCTCGAGGCCTATTGCGCCCTGGGCTATCACCCCATGGCCGATGGCATCGCCCTGGAAGGCATGCGCTTGATCAAGGAATGGCTACCCACCGCGTTTACCCGCGGCGACGACCTGGTCGCCCGCAGTCATATGATGGTGGCCTCTTCCATGGGCGCCGCCGCGTTTCAAAAAGGGCTCGGCGCCGTGCATGCCCTGGCCCATCCCTTGGGCGCGTTATTCGACAAGCACCATGGATTGCTGAACGCCATCCTCCTGCCCTATGTGCTCGTGCAGAACAAATCGGCGATCGAAGCCAAGTTGGCGCATGTCGCCCGTTGCCTGGAATTATCCGACCCTTCCTTTTCCGGATTCATGAACTGGATGCTGGAATTCCGGGCAGCGTTAAATATCCCGGCGGATCTCAGCGCCATCGGTATCGGCGTGGAGAAAAGTGCATTGATCGGTCAAATGGCGGCGCAGGACCCCTCGGCCGGCGGGAATCCTATTGCCTACACCCCCGAGCGCTATGCCGAAATATTTGTCAATGCCGTCAACGGAGACCTGCGTTGAAGATCGGTATTTTGGAGGCGGATCAACTCAACGAAGAGTTGCGACAGCAATATGGTAGCTACGGTGACATGATCCAGACCCTGCTGCATTCGGTCGATAAAAGATTAGCGTTTCCACGCTATCAGGTAACGGAGTCCCGCTATCCGGAAAATATCGATGACTGTGATGCCTATC
>JANNJF010000564.1:0-1012 GCA_031405715.1 Gammaproteobacteria bacterium
CTCAATAACAAGATCCGCGTCATCCAGCGGCGTGCGTATGGGCTGCGTGATGAGGAATACCTGCGGTTGAAGATACTGACGTGCATGTTGCCGATCCTCTGAAAATGGTTGAAAATCACCCACACGAGTTCACGAAGACCCTTTTAAGTGAGGTGCGGCATGAAGAGCCTACCGATGAATCTTTTCCATCCCGGTGAGATGCTTCTTGAGGAATTTTTGAAGCCCGGCGGGATTACACAAATGGCGTTGGCCAAACGGGTCGGCTGGACGCGCGCGCCTCAACGAGTTTATCAAGGGCAAGCGCGGGGTTATTGCCGACGGCGCTCTGGACCTTGCCGCGGCCACAAAAACAACCCCGAAGCTCTGGATGAACCTTCAGGCGACCTATGACCTGGTCCAGGCGTTACAGCGGCGTAAGGTGGCATAGGTGACTCTATCCTGATCTCCCAAACCCTTTGAGGTGTATCGTAGGACAGTTCTGCGACAGATGTGTGTAATAAGGGGACCTCTAAAAATTGGGTTTTAATGTAGGTTGGGTTATACCCAGAGGGCACACGAGCCGCGACAGCGGCGAACCCAACAAAATCATACTGGCTTATGGCACCCTACCCTCAAGGGGGATACGCTGCGTTTTATCCACCCTACATTCCCCAATTTTTAGAGGTCCCATAATTGTATCAGTAGACCGTGCTCGCCCAGGCGAGCCGCTAGAGAGGTGGCACCATGACAACGCTGGAAATTAAAGTGAATTTGCCGGACCGCCTGGCGCGGGAAGCCAAAGATGCAGGGCTATTGACCCCGGCGTCGTTCTCAAAGCTGCTTAAAGAAGCGATGCGCCGCCGCGCGGCGCAGGCGTTGCTTTCCGGAGCCTGCCGCGCTGCCAAGGCTGGTAGCAAACCGATGAGGCTGGAGACGATTCAAACCGAGGTCTATGCGGTGCGCGTATGGGTTGGTGCTTGACACCAATGTGCTGGTGTCGACGTTTCTACGGGAAGGCACACCCGGCAAGTTG
>JANNJF010000565.1:0-8110 GCA_031405715.1 Gammaproteobacteria bacterium
CTGCATATAGCCTTTGATCGAAAGGCAGTTTCGGTAGTAGCGATCATTCCGTAGCGTGGGCCGGGTGTTGGATGTGCCGGGCGGCGTGAGGACGCGGTGGACTTATGGACATTCCCACAGACGTCATAGACGCATGGGCATCACCACGTATTGATATCGATGCTCAGCGGGGCTACGCAGGGTACAACTGCTGTTGGCGTCTGACAGACCAAATTCAACCACCGAGGAATCGAGGGCGCTAATGGCATCGCTGATATAGGTTACATTAAAACCAATATCCAGTTCGTCACCCTGGTAGTCGATAGCCAACTCCTCCTGCGCCTCCTCTTGTTCCGGATTATGCGCAGTAACCCGCAGTGTGCCCGGGGCGATACTGAAGCGCACACCACGATATTTCTCGTTCGACAGGATGGCGGCACGGTTGAGTGTTTCTCGAAACAGGTCCCGATCCAGCTTTAAGAGAATGGTCTGTTTTTGCGGAACAACCTTGTTGTAGTCGGGGAATCGCCCATCGATCAGTTTCGAGGTAAAGGTCAGGTCCGGGAAGACAACGCGTATGTGGTTGCTCCCCAACAACACGTCGACAGTTTCATCGCTACTTTCTAAAAAGCGGGACAGTTCCTGCACACCTTTGCGTGGCACAATCACTTGCTTATCACCCACGCTTTGGGTGGCGAGCGGCGCTTCGCTCATGGCCATGCGGTGGCCATCGGTGGCGACAGCACGCAGTTTGTCAGCACCCACTTCCAGCAACAAACCATTCAGGTAATAGCGCACGTCTTGCTGCGCCATACAAAACTGGGTTTTTTCCAGCAGTTCCTTCAGAGATTTCTGTGGGAGCGTGATGCTGCGCTCCCATTGTGTGGTTTCAATCGTCGGGAAATCCGAGGCAGGCAATACCAGCAGGGTGAACCGGCTGCGGCCAGACTTGATCACCGCCTTTTCTTTTTCAAGTTTGATCTCGATCTTGGCTTGAGCCGGAAGGGCACGGCAAATATCCAACAGCTTGCGCGCCGGTACCGTTATCTCGCCATTGGCCCCTTGAGCAGACCGGGTCTTCACAATCACCTCCACTTCGAGGTCTGTCCCAGCTAAAGACAGCTCACCGTCATGCAGACGAATGAGTACGTTGGATAAGATAGGCAGGGTCTGGCGCCGCTCAACCACGCCTGCAACAAACGAGAGAGGCTTAAGAAGATCTTCGCGCAGGATACTAATTTGCATAGTCTGTTCCATGATTGGTTTATAGGTTTTTATTTAAAAACTTATAGTAATAACTATTGATTCGGTCTCAGCTTGTGGATAAGGAGATATTTCCTTATTACAACAAAGAGTTACAATAATAGAACCCTGTAGATAATCACCCATAGGCCCTGTGCGCACACGGGGGACAAACATGAATAACATTGAGTGGGCGCCCATTATAGTGAGTTATCCACATTTCTGCGCGCGGATTTCCACATCACGTGGTGAGTATCCTCAGCAAGTTTGAGTAGTCCTCACGGATACGCATATCAGACTCATTGAGCTCTACTACCTTACGGCAGGCGTGCAGTACGGTGGTGTGATCACGCCCCCCGAAGGCATCACCGATTTCCGGAAGGCTGTGGTTGGTGAGTTCCTTGGACAACGCCATGGCCAGCTGCCGAGGCCGCACCACCTGGCGCGCACGGTTTTTAGAATGCAGGTCCGAGACGCGGATCTTGAAGTACTCCGCCACCGTCTTTTGGATGTTATTGATAGTAACCAAGCGTTCCTGAAACGCCAAAAGGTCCTTCAAGGCCTCGCTGGCCAGGTTCATATCAATCGGCCGTCCGGTAAAGGTGGCGCTGGCCACAACGCGGCGGAACGCCCCCTCCAGGTCGCGCACATTGGAACGCACACGCTTGGCGATAAAAAAAGCAACCTCATCCGGCAGGACCAAGTCCTCATGTTGCGCCTTCTTCATGAGTATCGCTACGC
Organism: Gammaproteobacteria bacterium; assembly: GCA_031405715.1. GTDB lineage: Bacteria > Pseudomonadota > Gammaproteobacteria > Acidiferrobacterales > UBA6901 > JANNJF01. The sequence continues at coordinate 1,963 of JANNJF010000565.1, forward strand.
GTGTTTCCAGCTCCGGTGGATCAATAGAAACCGTCAAGCCACAACCGAAGCGCGATATCAGACGTTCTTCGACCCCCACTAACTCCTTGGGAAAACGGTCTGCGGTAATAATCACCTGCCGCTGGCCTTCGAGCAGATTATTGAAGGTGTGAAAAAACTCTTCTTGAGAACGCTCCTTACCGACAAAAAACTGAATGTCGTCGATCAGTAGGGCATCGAGTGTGCGGTAGTGTTTCTTGAATTCGTTAATGGCATTGTGTTGCAATGCCTTGACCATGTCCGCGACAAAACGCTCCGAGTGGACATAGGCCACCCGTGCCTGCGGTTGTCGTTCCACCATCAGCTGGCCCGCGGCATGCATCAGATGGGTTTTACCTAAACCAACACCGCCGTAAATGAACAAGGGATTGTAGGCACCTCCCGGGTTTTCCCCGACCTGACGGGCAGCAGCACGGGCCAACTGATTGGATTTACCCTCAATGTGGGTATTGAAAGTGAAGTCTGGGTTGAGTCTGCCCGCCTGCTGCAGGGGTCGTTTAGCGGGACGCAAAGGGGGGGATGTGGCGGTAACCACGGGAGCCACGGACACACTGTCCGCCGACCGGCTGCCGATCTCGATGGAAATGGGCACATCCCGGTCCAGGTATTGCGCGGCAATCTCGGCGACCCGGGCCAGAAAGCGTTCACGCACCCAATCCATCACAAAACGATTAGGCGCCAGCAGACGCAGACCGCCGTCTTCCTCCACCGCGTGCAGGGGGCGGATCCAGGTATTAAACTGCTGTGCCGACAGCTCTTCTTCCAGCCGTTCCAGGCACTTAGTCCAAAGTATCATGCAGTCTCACGCTCGCTCGATAGAAACGCCGGTTCCCACCAGGACCGGCGAGTCTAACGGTTGAGGGTAAAGTTATCCACAGCAAACCACGACCCTTGCCAGGGCATTGATCCTTAGTGGAAATAGAGTTGACAGGCCGCGTCAAAGGCAGTAACTTTGCCGCCCTTTCCGCCCACCGATAATGAAGCAGGCATCAGATGAAGAGAACGTACCAACCCGGCGTGTTAAAGCGCAAGCGCACCCACGGATTCCGCGCCAGAATGGCCACCCCCGGCGGGCGTGCCGTGATACGTGCCCGCCGCGCCAAGGGTCGTACCAAACTCAGCGCCTGAGCTTGTTATTACCGCGGCTGGGGTTGCCGAAGGCATGTCGCCTCCTGGCTAGCGTCGGTTTTACCTCGGTGTTGCGCGGTGGCAAAAAAACCAACGACACGCTGTTCAGTGTCTACACCGCCCCCAACCAGTTATCTCAGGCGCGCCTGGGCATCACGGTCTCTCGCAAGGTCTCTCCTCGGGCGGTGCAAAGAAACCGCATTAAGCGGCAGGTGCGGGAGTCATTCCGCCAACATCGACAAACGTTGTGTGGTGTGGACCTGGTGGTGATCGCCCGACCGGAGGCCGCCAAGAGCGATAACAAAGCACTCAAGGCCGCACTGCAACAGCACTGGGAAAGAATACAACGGCAATGCAGAAGCTCCTGACGCTACTGATCCGCGGCTACCGCTACTTGATCAGCCCATGGTTGGGCAACCATTGCCGTTTCTATCCGAGCTGCTCCCATTACGCCCTCGATGCCGTTGAACACCACGGCGCCTTGAAAGGCAGCTGGCTGGCAGGTGCACGCTTACTGCGCTGCCATCCCTGGCATCCCGGCGGCTATGACCCCGTGCCCCCCTCGACAACACAGAAGAACGGAACAAAAACCCAGCATGGATAACCAGCGCCTCATCCTTTTTCTCGCCCTTTCCATGGTGCTCATGTTGTTGTGGCAGGCATGGGAACAGCAACATGCCCCCGTTACACCCGTTAGCGTCACCGCACCGGGGGTTGCAACCCGTGGCAATGGCGACGTGCCGACCCCCCCCAAGGCAAGTGATGGCACAGTGCCGAGCGCACCCTCCACGGACCTCGCGGTGACCGAAAGTGGGAAACGCATCACCATTACCACCGATGTCTATATTGCCGAAATCGATACCCTCGGCGGTGACCTGCGGCGCTTGGCGTTGCGCAAATATCCGGCCAAGGCCGGGCAGCCCGATGCCCCCCTTGAGCTGCTGTCGGAATCCGGCAACGAACTCTATATCACCCAAACCGGACTGGTAGCTCACGGTATCGATTGGCCCAATCACCGAACGGTCTACAGCGCAGCCCATTACCAATACACCCTTGCTGCAGGACAAGACAGCCTCCAAATACCCTTGTCCTGGAACGGGCCCAACGGGCTGCGGGTAGTTAAGACATATACTTTCCAGCGGGACAGCTACGCGGTGAAGCTGGACTATGCCATCCATAACGACGGGAAGCAGCCGGTGGAGGCGTATTTTTACGCCCAACTATTGCGCAGCCACGTGGAACAACACAGCCTGCTGAGCGCCGCCCCCAGCTACGTGGGCGGCGCGATTTACACGCCGGAAAACAAGTACGAAAAGATCACCTTCGACGACATGACCAAAAAGCCCCTGGAACGTGAGGTGAAGGGCGGCTGGGTGGCCATGTTGCAGCACTACTTTGTCGGCGCGTGGATGCCGCTGGCGGATAGCGTCGATACCTTCTACGCCAAAACCCAGGACGGCGCCCGGCATGTCATCGGCTACAAAACCGCCAGCGCCAGCAAGATCGCACCGGGGCAAGACGCGGTGCTGGGCAGCACCCTCTATGCCGGACCGAAGGAACACAAACGCCTGCTCAAACAGGCCACAGGCATGGACCTCACTGTCGACTATGGGTGGCTGCATGTCATTTCCAAACCGTTGTTCGATCTGTTGCACTATATCCATGGGTGGGTTGGAAACTGGGGCTGGGCCATCATCATCCTTACCCTTCTCATCAAGCTGGTGTTCTATCCGCTGTCCGCCGCCAGCTACAAATCCATGGCGAACATGCGCCGGGTGCAGCCCAAGATGCAGAGCATCAAGGAGCGCTATGGCGACGACAAGCAGAAGCAACAGCAGGCCATGATGGAGTTGTATAAGACCGAAAAGATCAATCCCCTGGGCGGTTGTCTGCCCATCGTGGTTCAGATACCGGTATTCATCGCGCTCTATTGGGTGTTGCTGGAGAGCGTGGAAATGCGCCAGGCGCCCTTCGCGCTCTGGATCACCGACCTGTCGTCCCCCGACCCCTATTTCGTGCTACCCGTCTTGATGGGCGCCACCATGCTGGTGACACAACTGCTGAGCCCGCAGATGGGCGATCCATTGCAACGCAAGGTCATGATGGCCCTGCCCGTGGTATTCACCGTGTTTTTTGCCTTCTTCCCGGCGGGCTTGGTGCTGTACTGGGTGGTGCAGAATCTCTTGTCCATTGCCCAGCAGTGGATGATCACCCGTCAGGTCGAGGCGGGCGTCAAGAAATAGTTGCCCATGGTCCACCATGGATAAACCCAAGCGCGCCACCGCCGACACCATCGCCGCAGTAGCGACCGCCGCGGGTCGCGGTGGTGTGGGCATCTTGCGCATCTCGGGTCCACTCACCCGCTCCCTGACCGAAGCCCTGATCGGATCCCTGCCTGTCCCACGCCACGCCACCCTGGCCACCTGGGTCGATGCCGCCGGCCAGCACATCGACCAGGGCCTGGCGCTGTATTTTCCCGCCCCCCACTCCTTTACCGGTGAAGAGGTACTGGAACTGCAGGGCCACGGCGGCCCAATGGTGCTGGACCTGTTGCTGCGCCGGGTTCTTGAGCTTGGGGCACGGGCCGCACGCCCCGGGGAGTTTTCGGAAAGGGCGTTTCTCAATGGCAAACTCGATCTTGCCCAGGCGGAGGCCATCGCCGACCTCATCGAAAGTGGTTCGGAGGCCGCGGCCCGTGCCGCCCTGCGCTCCCTGGAGGGCGAGTTCTCGCGCCACGTGCACGCCCTGGTGGAATCTCTCATTGCCTTGCGCCTGCACATCGAAGCCGCCATCGATTTCCCCGAGGAGGAGATGGACTTCCTGGCGGACGGTGCCCTGGCGCAGCGCTGCGCACAGTTGCTGGAGAAGATGGGCGCACTCAGCGCCCATGCGCGTCAAGGCTGTTTGTTGCGCGAGGGCATGACCGTGGTCCTAGCGGGCCGGCCGAACGCGGGCAAATCCAGCCTGCTCAACGCCCTGGCGGAGCGCGACAGCGCCATCGTCAGCGCCACACCCGGCACCACGCGGGATGTGCTGCGGGAGTATTTGCAGATCGACGGCATGCCGCTGCACTTGATCGACACCGCCGGCCTGCGTGTCACCACGGACGACGTCGAGGGGGAGGGGGTGCGTCGCGCGCAACGCGCCATGCAACAGGCCGACCGCATTCTGCTGCTATTGGATGACGCCCAGGGCGAGACCGCAGCCAGCACAGCGTTGCTCGACCAATTGCCGTCGTCCATTCCCTACACCCTCGTGTATAACAAAATAGACGTGAGCGGACGCACCCCGGGTATCTGTGCGGGACAGGACCCCCACCGCACCGACAGCGGCATGGCGCTCGGCGTGTCCGCCCAGCACGGCGCGGGGTTGGACGCCTTGCGCGACCACCTCAAGCGTTGTATGGGTTTTCAGAACGCCGAGACTGGCACCTTCAGTGCCCGTCGCCGGCACCTCGACGCCATCGCCCGCGCCCGCGCCCACACCGCGCAGGCCCTGCAACAGCTCCAGCAGAAGCGCGGTGAACTGGTGGCAGAGGAACTGCGTCTGGCCCAACAGGCTCTCGGTGAGGTTACCGGCGAGTTTACCTCCGACGACCTATTGGGCCGCATCTTCGCCAGTTTTTGCATCGGTAAATAACCCGACACATCCCCCGCACGCTGCCTGCTTTGTGTGCAAATATAACCAGTGATAAGATTCCGCGCCCCAGTCTGCGGTCACGGCCACGCCCATGCAGTATTCAGAGTCCTATGACGTTATCGTAATCGGCGGCGGCCATGCCGGCACCGAGGCGGCGGCGGCCTCCGCACGCATGGGCTGTCGTACCTTGCTGCTCACCCACAATATCGAAACCCTCGGACAGATGTCCTGCAACCCGGCCATCGGCGGCATCGGCAAGGGCCATTTGGTGAAAGAGATCGACGCCCTCGGCGGCGTCATGGCGCGCGCCGCCGACCGCGCCGGCATCCAGTTCCGTATCCTCAATTCACGCAAGGGCCCGGCGGTGCGCGCCACCCGCGCCCAGGCGGATCGCGTGCTGTATAAAGCCGCGGTGCGTCGTGTGCTGGAGAACCAGGAAAATCTCACCTTGTTCCAGCAGGCGGTGGACGACCTCATCGTGCAGCAGGATCGTGTGGTGGGCGTGGTGACGCAGATGGGGCTCGCCTTCCGTGCGCGTACCGTGGTGCTGACCACGGGCACCTTTCTCGGCGGGCTGATCCACATCGGCCTGTCGAATTATCAGGGCGGGCGCGCCGGCGATCCGCCGGCCAATACCTTGTCCGCGCGCCTGCGGGAACTGGCCCTGCCCGTGGGGCGGCTCAAGACCGGCACGCCGCCGCGCATCGACGGACGCAGCATCGATTACACAGTGATGCAGCCGCAACCGGGGGATACCCCCACGCCGGTGTTCTCGTTCATGGGGGATGGCGCGGAGCATCCGCGCCAGGTCCCCTGCCATATCACCTATACCAACGAGTCTACTCACGCCATCATTCGTGGCGGCCTCGACCGTTCACCCCTGTATACCGGCGTCATCGAAGGCGTGGGCCCGCGTTATTGTCCCTCTGTGGAAGACAAGGTGGTGCGCTTCGCGGACAAGACCGCGCATCAGATCTTCGTTGAGCCGGAAGGTCTCGAGACCCACGAGGTGTATCCCAACGGCATCTCCACCAGTCTGCCCTTCGATGTGCAACATGCCCTGGTGCGTTCCATCAAGGGTTTCGAAAACGCCCACATCACCCGCCCCGGTTATGCCATCGAGTACGACTACTTCGACCCGCGGGCATTGAAGCCGACCCTGGAAACCAAGTCCCTGGGGGGCCTGTTCTTCGCCGGTCAGATCAACGGCACCACCGGTTATGAAGAGGCCGCGGCTCAGGGCCTGATCGCCGGCCTCAATGCCGCCCTGCAGGCCAAGGATCAGGCCCCTTGGTGGCCGCGGCGCGACCAGGCCTACATGGGCGTGCTCATCGATGACCTG
>JANNJF010000566.1:0-1255 GCA_031405715.1 Gammaproteobacteria bacterium
TCCCTCTGGCGCGCGTTTGTCGCGGCGCTGGCGCTTGGCCTGCTGACGATCGGCGCGGCCGGGGCTGCGCCGGTGAGCGTGCTCAGGCTGCAGGATGCCATCGGCCCGGCCAGCGCCGACTACCTGGTGCGCGGCATCCAGAAAGCCGGCGAGGCGGGCGCGCCGCTGGTCGTAATCGAGCTTGACACGCCGGGCGGCCTGGACACCTCGATGCGCCAGGTCATCCAGGCGATCCTGGCTTCGCCGGTGCCGGTGGCGGTGTATGTCAGTCCCCAGGGCGCGCGCGCCGCCAGTGCCGGCACCTACATTTTATACGCCAGTCATGTGGCCGCCATGGCGCCCGGCACCAACCTCGGCGCGGCCACGCCGGTGCAGATCGGTGGCATACCCAATCCCGCCGATTCGGGCAAGCCACGCACGCCGGATAAAAAAGACCCGGATACCTCGGCGGATAAAGGCGACGCCATGCAGCATAAAATAATCAACGACGCCAGCGCCTATCTCCGCAGCCTGGCGCAGATGCGCGGGCGCAACGTTACGTGGGCGGAGCAGGCGGTGCGTGGTGCTGCCAGTCTGCCGGCGGAGGAGGCGGTGAAGATGCATGTCGCCGATCTCATCGCCAAGGATGTGGACGATCTGCTGATGCGCCTGGACGGACGCAAGCTGGAGGTGCTCGGGGGTACGCTGACCCTGGCCACGGCTGGCCTGCCGATCACGATTATTCAACCGGATTGGCGTAACCGCTTGCTGAGCGCCATCACCGATCCCAACATCGCCTACATCCTGATGCTCCTGGGCATCTATGGCCTGTTTTTCGAGCTGTGGAATCCGGGTTTTGTGCTGCCCGGTGTGGTGGGGGCGATCTGTCTGGTGCTGGCGTTGTTTGCCTTCAATGTGCTGTCGGTGAGTTATGCCGGTGTCGGCCTGATCCTGTTGGGCATCGCCTTTATGGTGGCCGAGGCCTTTCTGCCTAGCTTCGGTGCCCTGGGTATAGGCGGTGTGGTGGCGTTTGTCGTGGGTTCGGTGATACTGCTGGATACAGAGGTGCCGGGTTTCGGTATTTCCTACTGGCTCATCGGCACCGTGGCGCTGACCAGTGCCGCGTTTTTCATGACGGTGGCGTCGTTTGCCGTGCGCGCGCGCCGGCGCGCGGTGGTCAGCGGCAGCGAGGAGTTGATCGGCAGTGTCGGTGTGGCGTTGTCGGGTTTCAAGCAAGAAGGCCGTATACGTATCCACAGCGAAGACTGGCAGGCGC
>JANNJF010000567.1:0-2662 GCA_031405715.1 Gammaproteobacteria bacterium
GATGGTATCGAGGGCCAGCAGCGCGAAGTTGATGGACATGATCTCGATGATGGGTCGTACCCCCGCCATGGAGGCGCCGATGCCGATACCGGTGTAGGAGTTCTCCGAGATCGGCGTGTCGATGATGCGTGTCTCGCCGTATTTCTCGAACAGGCCGGAGGTCGCCTTGTAGGTGCCGCCGACCACGCCGATGTCCTCGCCCATGGCGATCACCAGCGGGTCGTGGGTCATTTCCTCGTCATGGGCGCGACGGATCGCTTCCCAGTAAAAAATCTCTGCCATGTGCTGATTCCTTCTCGGTGACTGTGCCTGTTAATTTCTTTCGCTGTGCTTTTATTTAAAAGGATCTTTAGCTGTAAGTTTCACGCCATCCGATAGGACAAGATTTTCCCCGTCCCAGAATGAATACGCCGAACTTTTTCGTGGATTAAAATTAACTAATGCCTTTTCACTCTTAAGTCTGCCTCGATACCAAATCGCGCCCGTTTGATCCGCATAAATGGTTGCGTAGTAGAATCCATCCTCTTTCATTGGTTCCAGGTCCACGTAAACCCCTCCATCCGGCCCCCCCACCCACACGGAAGATGCTGGAACATTCTCTGGTTTGTTATGCGGAACATACGACTGATCGCTACATGCAACTAAAGCAAACAAGATGAAAATAAAAAAATATGATTTCATATTAATTTACCTTCTTTCCTTCAATGATCAGGCGATTAATTTCCGGATCGTAATCCAGATCCGGATATTCACCTCGGAACTCTCCTATGTATGAGTTTGGTCTTGGATCTACTATCCACGGAGTAGGTACGCCCGCTCGGTCAACCGCCTTTTTAACAAAATGTACGCAGCTATTACTTGTTAGGTCATAAGGTGGCCTGGTATCAGTCGTATTCTGGGATTTTTTTATACGGATGGATTCATCCACCACTGAAAAAACTCCCCCTACTTCAATGTATACGCCTTGTATGCGGCCTCCATGACCAGCAATAGCACTAATCTTTTTAAGTATGGGCTTAAGTGAAGAGAAAAAGCTGTCTTCAGCGTTAACCTTGGCGTCAGGGATGATTACTCCGCGCACTACACCTAGATATTTAGGTGCATCATAACGTCCATATTCATAATACTTAGAAAGTCCTGTTTTCCCGTTTATTATCAGAATTCCGGCATGCCCCATATCAGATATTTTATTCTTTCTACCTCTAATCGAGAAATTATCGAAGTTTGTCCACGGGAATAAATCGACGTCAATCTGCGGAGTGTCTACGGATATCCTGTAATCAGGGAAAACTATTGGAATTAGCACGTCCTTCATAAAACTTGCCTCATCGCTAATTTCTTACGTATTCTGCAGTGGCCCGATCCAGCGCGGATCCGGGTTGTCGTCCAGTACATACTTGTTCAGATCCTCGACGCGCGGCGCCGGGCTCTCCTCGGAGAACTTGATGATGTCGTTTTCGATCTCGTGGTCGATTTCCTTTTCCATGGCCTTGAGATCGGCCTGCTTGAGCACGCCGGCCTTCATCAGCTTTTCACTGTAGATACGCAGCGGGTCGCGCTCGGCCCATTTCTTTTCCTCTTCCTTGGAACGGTAGGCCGCGGTCTTGTCCGACATGGAATGGCCGCGCGAGCGGTAGGTCATGAACTCGATGAAATACGGGCCCTTGCCGCTGCGCACGTGATCCACCGCCTTCTTCGACGCCTCCATCACCACGTCGACGTCCTGGCCGTCGTGCTGGCTCGCCGGGATGTTGTAGCCGCACATGCGCTTGTACTGATCCACCACCGCGGTGGAGCGATCGATGCGCGTACCGATGGCGTACTGGTTGTTCTCGCACACGAACAGCACTGGCAGTTTCCACACCGAGGCCATGTTCATGGTTTCATGGAACGTGCCCTGGTTGTTGGCGCCGTCGCCGAGGAAGCAGATGGCGATCTGGTCGGTCTTCTTGTGTTTGCACGCGAGGGCCAGACCCGCGGCCAAGGGGAACGGCTGACCCACGAGGGCGTACCCGCCCATGAAGTTCGCCGTGGGATCGAAGATATGCATGGAGCCGCCGCGTCCGCGGGACGAACCGGTTTCCTTGCCATAGAGTTCGGCCATGACCTCGCGCGCTGGCGCGCCGGCCTTAATGGCGTGCACGTGGTCGCGGTAACCGGTGATCACATAATCGTGGCCGGGCCTGGCCATTTCCAGCACGCCTGTGGCCACGGCCTCCTGGCCGGAATACAGGTGGAGGAAGCCACCGATCTTGTGTTCCATATAGGCTTCGAAGCAGCGTTCTTCAAAGCGCCGAAAAAATATCATTTCGCGCAACAGGCGTTTCTGGTCAACGGCTTTCATGGATCTCCCTAACGTGGGGTAGGTACGGGGGTTCGGGACGGGGGTGCTCCGTCAGCTAAAACTATCCGAGGTCGATGTCCGGTTGTTAATTCGAGCCGCGTATGATCGTTTTTTTGCCCGATTGGGTCAAGGCGTTGACTTTACAGCGCGATTTGAGTTCGACCGGAGGGATGGGCTGACGAAGTCAGCGCCAAATAAAGCGCGAAACCTGGCTATAAAACGGATGTTACCGACATTTCAAGGGTATATCAGCGAAGATAGGCAGTTAGAGAGCCTCTGAACAAGCCCCCTCTCCCCCGTGTATTTCGGGGGAGAGGG
>JANNJF010000568.1:0-4087 GCA_031405715.1 Gammaproteobacteria bacterium
AAGGCCAGGATGGGGGTGCATCACCCGAGTAGTCCACCCTAGTGGATAAAATCCCACCACCTTCACAATCCATCGTTATTCCAACAACGCAGGAATAACCAGCCGGGTACCGGCAGAACGGATTACTCTGCGGGCCCGTCCGTGACGACCTTGCGGGGTGGTCGCTTTATCAATGTTTCGGGTGAGCGTTCTGCCCCACACCCCCATCCTAACCTTGCCCCTGAAAGGGGGAAGGGACTAGGCGGGGTTTTTGATTTGTGCTTGTGTGAATACCCGTGCCCTGAGGGAGAGGGACTTGTTCAGAGGATCTCTAGGTGGTCTGCCAGTGGATCTGCCAGCCCGCTTCCTCCGCGGCGGCGGCGTACGGTGCACACACCCAGAGATCGGCCACCGCCACCAACTGCTCGCCGCTATAAATCAATGGCAGACGTTCACGCCACCACGGCACCACCCCCTGATCCTGCAACAGTTTTTTTAACTTATGGTGGTGGGTGCGTCCCGGCAGACGGCAGACCTCCCCGCCCCGGCGCGTGCGCACCTGCACCGCCGTCCCCGCCAGGCGTGCACGGGAGATGCCCTGCCCCTGGGCAGGTGTCGCCTGCAGGTGGCCGCCGAGCTCTGGCAGGGCCAAGGGTCGTGTCAGATCCCAGGTCACCTCCAGACCCGGGGCCAGCGGTGTGAGCGGCTCCATCACATGCAACTGGTCGCGATAGCGGCGGATCTCGGTGCCCGGCCAGGCAAAACGCGCGTGCCCGCTGCGGGGGGAGTCGGCCAGCTGGCTGACCAGATTTTCCAGATGCTGGGTGCTGGGCGCGAGAAAACCACACGCGCGCAGCCAATAACGCAGGAGATTACGCTGGTGTGGGGGGGACAGGGCCAGCAGTGCGGACACCGACAGCGCCTTAGCCGTGTCCTGCCAGCGGCAACGGGCCAGATCGACGGCGGCCAATTCATCCAGCAGTTCGGCGGCGTCACCGGCGTGCTGGGCGGTGCGCGCGAGCAAGGCCACGGCCTGGGGCCACTGCTGCGTCAACAACGGCAGCACCTCATGGCGCAACAGGTTGCGCCGATAGCCCACATCGGCGTTGCTCGGGTCCTCGATCCACTGTAACCCGGCGGTCTCGGCATAGTGGCGCAGGGTCGAGCGGTTGAAGGCGAGTAACGGACGGAGGTGCCGACCCGCGGAAAAGTCCATGGCCATGCGCATGCCGGCCAGGCCCTGCACGCCGGCGCCGCGCAACAGCTGCAGCAACAACGTCTCCGCCTGGTCGTCCTGGTGATGGGCCGTAAGCAGCACGTCGTCCGACCCCACATGCCGCGCCAAGGCCGCGTAACGCGCGCGGCGCGCTGCCGCTTCCCTGCCCTCGCCGCTGCCGCCCTCCACCTGAACCGTCTCCAACACCAACGGGACCTGCAGCTCGGCGCACACGGCTGCGCAATGCCGCGACCACGCCGCCGACAGCGGCGACAGCCCATGATCGACATGCACGGCACTCAGCCGCAGGGGGTGGGTGGTGCGCAGCGCGGCCAGGGCATGCAACAGGACGTGGGAATCAAGACCGCCGCTGTAGGCGATCTTCAGGCAGGCATCCGCCGCCAGCTGCAGACGGTCGAACAAAACGTGGCCGAGCGCTGCGGGGGAAAAGCCGAAATCAGACTTCCTCAAATTTCCCGTATTGCATCAGGCGCGCATAACGCGCCTCGATCAGCTGGTCCGCGGGTAAGGCGGCCAGGGCATCGAGGGTCGCCAACAGGCGCGCCTTCAAGGTCTTGGCCATGGCCGGAACGTCCCGATGGGCGCCGCCCAGGGGCTCGGGCACGACTTCATCAATGAGACCGAGTTTTTTCAGACTGCTGGCGGTAATGCCCATGGCCTCCGCGGCCAGGGCGGCCTTGTCGGCGCTCTTCCACAGGATGGAGGCGCAGCCTTCCGGCGAGATCACCGAATAGGTGCTGTATTGCAGCATCAACGTACGGTCGCTGACGCCGATGGCCAGCGCGCCGCCGGAACCGCCTTCGCCGATGACCGTGCTGACGATGGGGGTCTTGAGGGCCGACATAACATACAGATTGCGCGCAATGGCCTCACTCTGGCCACGCTCCTCCGCGCCCACGCCCGGGTAGGCGCCAGGGGTGTCGATAAACGTCAGCACCGGCAGATGAAAACGCTCCGCGGTCTTCATCAGGCGCAGGGCCTTGCGGTAACCTTCCGGTCGCGGCATGGCGAAGTTGCGCCGCACCTTCTCCCGCGTGTCGCGGCCTTTTTGCTGGCCGATGACCATCACCGGCCGGTCTTCCAGACGGGCGATGCCGGCGACGATGGCCGGGTCGTCGGCGAAGGCGCGATCGCCATGCAATTCCTGAAAGTCGGTGAAGATCGCACCGATGTAATCGAGGGTATAGGGTCGCTGCGGATGGCGCGCTACTTGGGAAATCTGCCACGGGGTGAGCGCGGTGAAAATGGATTCGGTGAGCTTGCGGCTTTTCTTCTGCAGGCGGTTGATTTCCTCGTTGATATTCAGCCCGCTATTCTTGTCGGCATAACGCAGGGCCTCGATCTTGGCGTCGAGGTCGGCGATGGATTGTTCAAAATCGAGATAATTCGGGTTCATTGATGAATTTTTCGGGCGAAAATTACCGGTAGATTAAACGCACATGCTCCTGCCCTGCAAGCTGGGTCAGCTGCTCCAGCACGCTGCCCGTGGGCATGATACGCCATTCCTGGCCCAGGGCGATCTCCGCCTCGGCGGCGTCGCTCTGGTAACGCAGCAATACCGGGCAGCTCCCGGGGGTCACGGGCTTCAGGATATCCTGCAATTCGCGCACAAAACCATTGCCCGCCTGGGCGGCCTGTACGTCGATCTCCAGGTGCTTCGCGAAGGCGGCACGCGCCTGGTCGATATTGTAGATTTTCTCGGCGCTCATCTTAAAGCCGCCGGAATACTCGTCCACACTCACCTGCCCTTCCACCACCAGCAGCGTGTCCTTGCCCAGCAGGTCGCGGTAGCGCGTGTACAGGTCGGAGAACACCGCCAGCTCCAGCCGGCCGGTGCGGTCGTCCAGGGTGACGAAGGCCATGCGGTCGCCGCGCTTGGTGTTCATGGTGCGCATGGCCACCACCAGGCCCGCCACCACCACGTTGCGATCGTCCACCGGCTTGAGATTGGCCAGGTCCGTCATGATGATGTGGCTCAACTCCGCCTCGTAGCGCGCGATGGGATGGCCGGTGAGATACAGACCGAGGGTCTCCTTCTCGCCGTCCAGGCGCTGTTCATCGCTCCATTCCGGGACGTCGATATAGTGGGTGTCCTCTACCGGTGCATTCACCGCGCTGCCGAACAGATCCACCTGACCGGCGTCCCGGTTCTTGCTGTACTGGCCGGCGGCCGCCAGGGCCAGGGTCAGAGAGGCCATGAGGGTCGCGCGATGGGCGCCGAGACTGTCGAGGGCCCCGGCGCGGATCAGCGACTCCAGCACGCGCCGGTTGACGCGCCGCAGGTCGATGCGCCGGCACAGATCGAACAGATCCTTGAACTGACCGTCTTTGTCCCGCGCCTCCAGCACCGCATCGATGGCGGACTCCCCCAGACCCTTGATGGCACCGAGTCCATACAGAATGGTATTGCCGTCCACGGGTACAAACGCATAATCGCAGCGGTTGATGTCCGGCGGGGACACGGTGATCTGCATGTCGCGGCACTCCGCCAGCATGGTCACCACCTTGTCGGTCTTGTCCATATCCGCCGACAGCACCGCCGCCATGAAGGCCGCCGGGTAGTGCGCCTTGAGCCAGGCGGTCTGGTAGGCGATGAGGGCGTAGGCGGCGGAGTGGGATCGATTGAAACCGTAGCCGGCGAATTTTTCGATCAGATCGAAGATGTCCGCGGCGAGTTTGCCGTTGACGCCGCGCCCCTCGGCCCCGCTGACAAATACGCTGCGCTGCTGCGCCATCTCCTCCGGCTTCTTCTTGCCCATGGCGCGCCGCAACAGGTCGGCGCCGCCCAGGGTGTAACCGGACAGCACCTGGGCGATCTGCATCACCTGTTCCTGGTACAGGATGACGCCATAGGTGGGCTTGAGGATGGGC
>JANNJF010000569.1:0-1070 GCA_031405715.1 Gammaproteobacteria bacterium
GATCGGGATAGGGGCTGACGGAGCATACAGTCTTTCCGTCAATCCCCTCCCACACCACCGGACATGCGGGTCCGCATCCGGCGGTTCATTTGGTTGACGACACGTTGTGACGTGCCTGAGCGTTCGTGTTCCTTCGTCGCCGATTTCGCTTCACCGCTTCGCTGGCCATATGAGGGACTCACCTCTTGCCTCCAGCGGTAGCTCCGCTCGCTGCTCGGATTTCTGGTGCCCGGCGGTCTCGAGATTTAGGGCTACTTGCTCTCCCATCTGTTCGGCCCTTGGCTCTCCGACGCGATTCGACTTCCGGTAGGCGGGTAGCCATCCCTGTCGAGGCGCTTCGAGTTAATACGGCCTCTGCTGACTTCTCGCTCCGTGCAACCTTGGTAGGTCACGTCGCCCTTTCAGGCATGAGGCGAGACCTCCCCAGGTAAGGGTTCGTGAATTTCATCGCACAACCGCCAAATCTACGACGCATTCTGCTTTCGACCTTTGGTCACAAGAGCTTCGCAGTCATTGGCCTGCTTGCCCTGGTCGGCGCCGCCTCGGTATTTGGTTTCTGTTCGTCGGCTCGCGATTTCATTACCCGCTTCTTTCGGCGCCAGCCTCGCGGCTGGTTTTGTCGCCTTGCGGTTTATGTGGGTCGTCGTGACCAACTCCCCAGAGGACTTGCACCTCCTATTCACGCCCATGCTGGGCACACCAACAGCAGCCGCGAGACTTCGTCTTGCCGCTTGACGATCGGCTGCCCGCTCGCCGGCTTGACGCAACCGGCCGCACAAATGTGGACGGTTTCCCGTACCCGGAAAGGACCATGCTCCAAAGTGATTCCCCCATGCTCGAACGTCTTACGCACGTGCATCGGGCCCTTGCAGAGCGGGCAAGGACCCGGGGGCTCGTCCGCATGGACAAGGACGCCAGCGATGGTGAGCAGCTCGGCGCGGTGATGTTTCGCGGCGATGCGCTGCGGCAGACGGTGAAGCTGCGCGACGGCCTGCAGGTTCTGGTCTACGGCCAGGTGAGCGTCTACGAAGCGCGCGGGCAGTATCAGTTGATTGTCCGGCTGGTGGTCG
>JANNJF010000570.1:0-1773 GCA_031405715.1 Gammaproteobacteria bacterium
TCATGGGTTACCTTGTTATGCCTTCACTGCTAGACGCATATGAATGGGTTCCGGACTACAGGAGCCACCGAACAAATTCCCTCTCCCCCGCGCATTTCGGGGGAGAGGGTTAGGGTGAGGGGGATGTTTATAGACTTTCCCTCACCCTGTCCCTCTCCCCAAGGGAGAGGGGACCTAGTCAGTAGGTCGGGTTCCCCCATGGCCCATAAATGAGGGCCACATTGCGGGGACAAGAGCGCAGCGTAACCCGACATCTCTTCGCGGACATAGTGGGGCAGCGTCGACGCTCGCGCCACGTAGGCTGGGTTTTGTTGGGTTACGCCCTTCGGGCTAACCCAACCTACGAAAGGAGGCCTTTTCTCCCCAGCCACAACAAACAAAAAACCCCGCTTCAACACTGAGCGGGGTTTCGGAAAACCGGCGGGCTTTAGAAAGCGCGATTAACTCGCCACCACAACACTGACGGTTTTCCGGCTGCGCGGCCCTTTGATTTCGAACAGCACCTTGCCGTTGGACAGGGCGAACAGAGTGTCGTCTTTGCCAATGCCGACATTGCGGCCCGGGTAGAACTTGGTGCCGCGCTGGCGCACCAGAATATTGCCGGCCAACACTTCCTGCCCGGCGTAGCGCTTTACGCCCAGACGCTTTGATTCGGAATCGCGACCGTTACGCGAACTGCCGCCTGCTTTTTTATGTGCCATTGCCGTTACCTCTGTTTAGTTCTGACGTGCCGCTTCACTTGCCGATGGCGGTGATTTCGAGCTCGGTGTAGTTCTGCCGATGACCGGCCTGCTTGCGGTGGTGCTTGCGGCGGCGGAACTTGAAGATGCGGATCTTCTCGCCGCGCCCGTGGCCTTTGACGGTCGCCGTGACGGCGGTACCGGCCAGCAGCGGTGTGCCCACCTGCACATTGGCGTCATCGGCTACCATCAATACTTTATCCAGGCTGATGCTGGCGCCGGCCTCAACCGGCAGTGTTTCCACGCGCACCACATCGCCCACCGCCACCCGATACTGCTTGCCACCTGTCTCAATAACCGCGTACATGATTGATTCTCCGTGGGAAATACCCACATCCCGCTTGAATGAAAGGCGTGGATTCTAACGATTGCGCCTGTAACTTACAAGCATCTTCTTTAACCCCAGCCCGTGGGCCAGAAAAGTTGTGTAGGTTGGGTTAAGCCGCGATAGCGGCGAACCCAACAAAATCATACTGCGCCTTGCCAGTAACCAGGGCATAAACTAGCATGCCGGGCTCTTTAGCCACGACCTGAAAACGACACGACCCATGAATCTCGAGGCCATACTGGCACTCACCGAGGCAGACCGGCAAGCCGTGGATCGCGAGATCCAGGAGCGGCTGAGTTCCGACGTGGCGCTGGTCAACCAGCTGGGCAACTATATTATCAACAGCGGCGGCAAGCGCTTTCGGCCGCTGATCGTGCTGCTGGCCAGCCGCGCCTGCGGCTATGACGGCGCGGCGCACATCCGCCTGGCGGCCATCGTTGAGTTTATCCACACCGCCACCTTGCTGCACGATGACGTGGTGGACGGCTCGGAGCTGCGCCGCGGCCAGTCCACGGCCAACGCCGTTTGGGGTAACGAAGCCAGCGTATTGGTAGGCGACTTTCTCTATTCCCGCGCCTTCGAGATGATGGTGACCCTGCGGCACATGCGGGTCATGGACATCTTGTCCAAGGCCACCAACACCATCGCTGAAGGCGAGGTCATGCAACTGCTCAATTGCCATGACCCGGACATCAGTGAACAGCA
>JANNJF010000571.1:0-6371 GCA_031405715.1 Gammaproteobacteria bacterium
GCCGCGGCGGTTGCCGATGGATCGAGCGCTTTGATCGTTGGCTATGGCCGCTTTGGACAGACCGTTGGCCAGATGCTGATCGGGCAGGGATACCGCATCGTCCACAACACGGAGCACACGCCGCTTGAGCTCGGCAAGGACGTGATCGCCGTCTCCCCTGACGACAAGGTTGTCGGTTTTCAGCTCAAGGGCAATCCTGGCAAATCCCTGAAGCCGTACCAGTTCGACGAAATCCGCGGCCAGCTCGAACAGCTCGCGACCTATGCGCTCGGCATCCCCGGATACGAGAAGAGGATTCCGGATGAATGCTATCTCGTCACGAATGGCGAGATCGATGAAGCGGTCTCCGCTGAGCTGCAACGTCTGAACGCCGCTCTTGAGAGCCGGGGCCATCCTCCCGAGAAGATCAAAACGATAACGAGGGGAACACTGCTCTCCTGGGCGAATTCCCTTGGGCTTTCGCTGTGGCCTTCGGAAATCGAGGACTTCAGCAATTTCATCAAGCTCCTGAACTGCGCGGGCGACGAGATTTTTCCGGCAGAAATATTCGACCCGCTCTTGCGGCATACGCTTCGCATGCACGAGACCCTAAAGGCGTCTGAATTACGCCGCCGCATCACGAGCGCGGCCGTCATGACGGCAGTCGCGCTGCATTCCTTCTCTCGGCGCAAGAACCATTTCGCCGAAATTACGGCATGGACGTTGTTTGCGACCTACACCATTGCGGCCTGCGAGAAGAACGGTCTCGATTTCAAGAAGAACGGCGCGGAAGCAGTTCTGACGGCGCGCGGCGCCATCCACGGTCTTCTCGGGCAGCTTTGCGACGAGATCCCGGAGCGCGGCATTCTGAGCGAGGGAGATCCGTTCAGCGAGTTCGCCTTCTATCGCCCGAGGGCGCTGCTGATGTACGCACTCATGGGAATTTACTGGATGTGGTCCTACGACGAGGGCTGGAATGAACTGAAGCACAAGGCGGTGGTTGAAGGACTGATCCCCGAAAATCTTCCGCCGCAAAGTCTCTGGGGTGAAGGCGCGATCCCGCACTTGCTCGCTTTTACTTGGTATCGAAAACGGATCGCCGCATTTCCCGCGCGGGATGAATTCGTGGCAGCCGTTTTGCGTGATATCTTGAGCAACAAGCTCGGGCCGGCGGGACATCTGCCGTCGCCCTACTATGGAATCGAAGACGTCGTGCGGCACAGCTATCTCAAGATTCTGGGCTGCGATGACCCCTTCGAAGGCGACGGCTTCGAAGGCACGAGCTACATCTGCGAAAGCCTGATGATGTACCTTGTGCGCGCGAACCTGAAGGAAAGGTGCAAGGAGCTTTGGCCTGATTTCACGCGCATCAACCATGAGCGCGTCGTGCCGGACGAAGCATGGCGCTTCGCGCTCTATCGCACCGGAGAAGGAGCCACCAACACCACGCATATCTATCCTTCAACGATGCAATGGAAGGATCTTCAAGAGCTTTTCGCTGAACACGTGGGAGCGGATATTCCGGAAGCACTCAAGGCCGACCCCATTCTACTGCTCTTGTTCGTGACGATTTTTCCGTATCGCGCCTCGTTCTCGGCAATGAAATTCCTTCATAGGAAGTTCGACGTGCCGACAGCGACGACTCCGGGCTGATCCCTAGCATGCAACGCAGCGCTGAAGAGCGAAAAGCGACGGTCCCGTTTCGTGGGAATTTAACATACGCACCGTTGTGCAAGATGCCCGCTTCGGGCCGGGAGCTGTCTTCCAATATTGTAGTCTCGGACCAAGGCTGAGGGCGACCCAAGAACCCCGCGCGTCAAGTTCATCCACAAACTAAAACCGTCATAGAAAGGGATAGTGGATTAATGTTTAATCCCATCGTCCCTTTCGCCGGGTTACCCGGTTGCACGCAGACTACGCCGTCCGATAGCTTGGATGGCGTGCACTGCCAGCGCGATGCACTTCATACGCTTTTCCCGATGTGGTGCAGTAACAATTCGCATCCGGTGCCTCGAAGTTTCAGACACCCATCTCATTGAGCTTCGCACAAAGAAGACTTAGTATGCCTAGGGTTTTATTGATGAGTGGGTGTTCTGGATTTCCCCGGATTTACGAAAAAAAACACAACATGAAGTGTCCAAAAGACATGTGCGCAAGCATCATAAGGGTGACTTTACCCACAACAACCAAGAAAGGAGGCATCATGCCCAAGCAAAATTATCTTTGTATCCAACGCAGCCAGCCAAAGCAGCCGGGGAAAGGCCAAGCACCATCGCCCGCCCAAATGGAGGAGATGTACGCGAAATTCAACGCCTGGAAAGAGAAGTTCCAGGAGAATATCGTCGACATGGGAGGGAAACTGGGCGCCGGAAAAATCGTCACCGCCGAAGGTGCAACGGACGGGCCTTTCGTGGAGGCGAAGGAGGTGATCGGCGGCTACATGATCGTCTCGGCGGAAAGCCTGGAAGAGGCGGTGGAGGTGGCGCGCAAGAGCCCAGGAGTATGGATGCCCGGGTCCAGCGTTGAAGTCAGAGTGATCAGCACGCCTTGACCACGCCCAAGCTGGTAGAGCACTTCTTCCGGCATGAATACGGCCGGCTGGTGGCCATGCTATCGCGCCGGGTGGGCGTGCAACACCTCGAGGCCGTGGAGGACGCCGTTCAGTCCGCCTTGATGAAGGCGCTTGAGGCCTGGACGATGTCCGGTTTGCCGGACAACCCCTCGGCCTGGGTCTTCCGGGTGGCGCACAACGATCTGATGGGCGAGTTGCGCCAGAGAACGAACCGCGGTCGTATCCTTGAGCAATACGCCCACGAAGCCATCGATACGCCGGAGTACGGTGCGGAGTGCCTGATGGCGGGGGAAGTGCGTGACGACCTGCTGCGCATGCTGTTTGTCTGTTGCGACAAGGCCATCCCCGTGGAATCACAGCTGGTGTTTGCGCTGAAGACCCTCTGTGGCTTCGGGATCCGGGAGATTGCGCTGCGGTTGTTTACCAGCGAAGCCAATGTATACAAACGCCTCGGTCGGGCCCGCAGTCGATTGCGGAAACATCCGCCTCGCCTCGGCGAGCTTACCGGCGAACAACATTCCTCGCGACTGCCAGCGGTTAATAAGATTTTGTACGTTCTGTTCACCGAGGGCTACCTATCTTCTCATGCGGAGATGGCGATCCGCCGGGAGCTTTGTGATGAAGCGATACGCTTGGCTGCCATCCTGGCGGAGCATCCGCTAGGCCAGGTTCCCGAAACCCAAGCGCTGTTGGCGTTGATGCATCTGCACGTGGCACGCATGACCGCCCGCCAGGACGCATCCGGCGGACTGCTGCTTTTGGAGGAGCAGGACCGAACGCTCTGGGACCGGCAGAGAATTCAGGTTGGGTTGGAGTGGTTAGCCAGATCCGCGCAAGGCGATGGTTTTTCCCGCTACCATGCAGAGGCCGGCATCGCCGCCGAACACTGCCTCGCCCCCTCGTTGCAGGAGACGCGTTGGGAGAGAGTGGTGGATTGTTATGCCTTGCTGGAGCGGGTCGCGCCCTCCCCGATACATAAACTCAACCGTGCAGTCGCGGTGGCGGAGTGGCAAGGACCCGCGGCTGGGCTGGCCGTTCTCGAGGGCTTCGAACCACCGACCTGGCTGGCCGGCTCCTACTTATGGGCGGCGGTACTGGCCGATTTGCATCGACGCTGCGGAAACGGCCACAGGGCAAAGCGCTATCAGGATGCAGCGCTCAAATCGGCGCCTACTCAGGCACAGCAGGAGCTTTTACAGCGCCGACTCGGTGGGCTTGCAAGAACACAACATGACGTGTCTAAAACGCAAGTGCGCAAGTATCATAAGGGTGACTTAACGTAGTTGAGAGGAGGGTGAAATTAACGATAAGACCGTTGGTGGTGTTCACTGGAGTTTCTGGGCGATTGGCGTTATTGCGCTGATTTGGAATGTGATGGGCGTCATAAACTACTTCATGCAGATGAATCCAGACGCACTCGCTTCCTTTCCCGAGACGCATCGCGCGATCATCCAAGGCCGACCCGCATGGGCCACGGGCGGTTTTTCCATAGCCGTTTTCGGCGGCGCGCTTGGCTGCCTTCTGCTTCTGCTCAGGAAGTCGGCTGCGTACTATGTGTTTATCGCGTCGCTGCTAGGCGTGATAGTGACGATGACTCATGCCCTTGGCATTGCCACGTCGACATTCGACTTCAGTCTCTTCGAAATCGTGATGATGCTGCTGATGCCGCCGGTGGCGGCGGCGTTTTTGATCTGGTATACGAAGCGGGTGCAGAGAAAGGGTTGGATTGGCTAGGTGAATTAGCGAGTTGGAGGCAGATTTAACTTTCCCCAATATCTGCAAAGCTATGCCTTATTTTGCCAGTAGCAGCACGTGTTATGGGTCTACTTACAAAGAAACGGCAGGCCTGGCTGCAGACAATTGCCTTTTCTCATTCATATTCATTTACCAGTATCAATCCGGGCAGCGTTCACCAGCACCGTTGCTAGAATTCGCCTTGCAGCCCGAAGGAGAATATCAGCGGCAATTGGTATACCGGTTCGCGCGAACTGTAATTGTTGTTGTAGCGGTAGTCCTCGATATTTTTATTGTTATAGGCGTTGATCAATTCCACATAGGTATTCAGCTTCCAGGTGTTAAACCGATAATCACGCCCGAGGCGCAAGTCTAAACGATGGTAGCTGGGGAGGCGTTCGGCGTTGATCTCGCCGTACTCAGGCAGATATTGGTCGGTGGTGCCACCGGGCCTCGGTACGGAACCGACGATCGGCGTGTAAGGGCTGCCGCTGTTGTAACGCCATTTTGCACCGAAGGTCCAATCCTGGTTGATTTTGTAGCTGGCCACCAGATTCACGATGACCGGCTGATCGTAGTTGGACCGAAAGGTCTCGCCGGTGACATTGTTGGTGCGCTCGGAGCGTGACAGGCTGGTGGCGATCCAGCCGGAGAAGCGTTGCGTCAGGTCCTTTTTAAGCAGCAGCTCCAGACCATAGGCCTGGCCCTCGCCATGGTTGAGATATTGAAACACGTCGTCCGACACCACCAGGTCTTCCAGCGTCTTATAGTAAAGGTCCGAGGAAAAACTCCAGCCTTGGTCATAGGTTTGCTTCACACCCAGGACCGCATGGCGGCCGCGCAGATTCGATAGATTGGGATTGCCGAGTTGGTCGATGACCTGAGAGCCATCGGGGAACTGGTGGTACTTGCCCCATCCGGCGACGAGCAGGGTACGTGGGGCCGCTTGCCATTCCACACCCAGGCGCGGTTCGGTGAAGGCCTCGTCCAGGTAATCCTCGTATTGCGCACGCGCTCCGATGATCAGGGTGAGCGGCTCGGCGATCCGCCAGCGGTCCTTGATGTACAGGCCGATTTCGTTGCGGCGCAGACGGTCCTGGCGCTGAACGCGATCCGCCGAAGTGATATCGCAATCCGGACTGAATTCTGTGCAGCGTGGATCGAGCACATCCAGGTCATAGTCCACCAGCGTATGTGTATAACTACCTCCCAGACTCAGGAGATGGTCGGGACGCAGCTGGGTGCTGAAGTCATTGCGCAAGAGGAGGTCGTTGAACTTGGCAAGGACCGTCCCTGCGCTCCCCACCCGCTGGCGGGTGCTGGTATTGAGTGTCCCCAAAGAGAATTTGTTATTGGACCGAGAGGACAGGCGGTGGTCCCATACCCAGCCCAGGGAGTCGAAACGCACATCGTTGGTCGCCGTACCCGCCAGCGCCGGGTCGTGTATGGCGAGGGTGGAGTCCGTTGGAATAGACAGTTCGGACTTATCGCTGGCGCCGGTGAACTGCAGCCTGAAGGTATTGTTCTCGTCGCGGCGCCACAGGTGTTTGCCTTGATAATCATAGAACCGGGGGAAACTGCGGTATTCAATCTTCTCGTCTTTGTTCAAAGTACCGGTCTTGGGCAGAATCAGGTCGTAGTAACTGCGCCGTGCCGCGAAGTAGAACGATTGGTTCGCACTCAACGGACCTTCCACCAGAAAATCCGATTCGTAGAAATTGATATTGACCTTGGCGCCCCGACGATCAGTGCGTGGGTCGCGCAATCTGACGTCGATCACCCCACCCAGGACGTCGCCGAATTCCGGCCCGAACGCGGAGGGATAGAAATTAAAACTGTCGACCAGATCGGCATTAAGAATGCTGAACGCGCCGCCGAAGTGAAACAGATAACCCACCGGCAGACTGTCGACATAATAAAGATTGTCGGCGGGCGCCGTACCACGCACGGCTGGTGAGGCATCGCTGTCGCTGGTGAGGGCCACGCCCGGCATGGCCTGCAAGCCACGCATGGGATCGCCGCCGCTGCCGGCCACCTCGCGCAGCGCTTTGCCGCTGAGGGTACGCTTGCTTATTTTGTCGGGATC
>JANNJF010000572.1:0-2455 GCA_031405715.1 Gammaproteobacteria bacterium
GAGGTCATCCAGGCGATTCACCTCGTAGCGTGTACGGCGCGGAAACGGCAGGCAAAACCGCCCGATGGCGCGCAGTTTTTCGCCCAGACTGACTTTGCTGCGGGGCGCCTTCAGCTTCAGATAGAGGTGGTCCAGGTCACCCAACAGCCAGCGGCTTCTGATGCCGGTTGGGTATGTCTCGATAGGCTCGATGCCCTCACCGTGTGCAACGCGGTACAGCAGGTAAGGAAAATCGACGCCCGCGTCGATGGCCAGCTGCAACGAGCCCCAGAAGCGCCCGTTGATTTCCATCAAGTAGGGTGTTCCGTCCTGGGAGACTTTGAACTCGACCATGGCCACGCCATGCCACTTTAGGGGCGTCAGCAGTGCCTCGGCGATCTGACGCATGCGCGCGGATACCGGCGCGCTTTCGCTCAGAACGCTGACGCCGCCTTCCGGTGGTTTTTCGCGCACGCGCTTATGTGCAAAAAAGACCACCGGCCGGCCCTGGTCGTACAAGGCAAAAATCCCCTGGCCCTGGCCGTGGATGTATTCCTGTAGGAGGAAGGGGCTGTGTTGCAGCCAGGCATGGGCATTTACGATGCGCTGCAGCTCTTCGCGTGTCTGGGCTATTTTAACCGACGTGCTTATCCAATGCCCTTCGGCCAATATGCGCGAGCGTGCCGGTTTGATCACCGCTGGAAATGAAAGATCCCCGGGTAAGTCGGAGGACGTGCTGCCGGCAGCGATAAAATACGTCGCCGGCATGGGCAGTCCGAGTCTCTGCGCGATCTGAAAGAGGTGGTATTTGTCGGTAACCGTGTCGTAGGTCTCGAAGTCCGGCGCGGCGATACGCACACCCTTGAGCTGCGCCCGGTGTTTCAGCACCAGCGCCGTGGTGACATCCGTCATGGGAAACAGGGTATCGATGTGGTGCTGGGTGATTATTCCGGAGAGGGCGCTGACAAAGGCTGCCGGTGCATCATACGGGGAAGGGTAAACGATGCTGGCCGCACTGTACTTCGAGGAGCCGGCAAGTGTCCGGCGGGTCGCATCGCCGGTCACGACGCTGATTCCTTTTTTTCCCAAGGCGCGGGTCGCGGCGAGTGCACTTCTCTGATTGGCATCGAGGACTAATATTTTATACATCCCTACCCCTGAGGATCATGCCAATAGCGAGGTCAGCGGCAGACGTGCGCATGATACCTAGGCCGCTACGTGGATACAATAGGCGAATCACCCGATCCGGCGTTGATTGCAGTCAGTTGCGAGGTGTTGGGGGTGCATGCCTGCCCCGTGCGATTCCCGCGTCCACCGCCGATCTGAGTTTTTCATATTGCTGTTCAAACTCCGCTCTGCGTTGAGCCGCAACTCTTGCAATCTCTGCGGTCAGCTGTGTCCTGTTGGAGATGGCATGGCGTAGGGAATGCACAATGTGTTGTGGCGTGTGGTCGGTGTAGATCGCGGCCTTGCCAAAATAGTGTCGCAGTGCCCCGGTGTCCGACAGGATCATCGGAACGCCGACGGCAAGCGCCTCATAGGCGCCGCATTGCAGGCAATCCTCCTCGGTGGTGAACGCCAACAGGCAGTCTGCATTGCCGATCAGCTTATGATACTCATCGTCGTCCAGGTAGCCGGTAAAAATGAGGTTGTGCGGCTTGTCTGGCGGTATGTGAAAGTCTTGCGGGATCCTTCCGGTCCAGTAGATTTTTTCAGAGGGATCCAACGCCGCGGCTACGTCAAAAATTTCATGGGCCGGTTCATCGACGGCGAATGAGCTGATGTAGACACAGTACCTGCTGTCCTGCACGGATGACCCTTCGAACGTGATGTCCGGGATCTTGTCCGGCAAGATGTAGAAGTTAGAGTGCAGGCGCCGGATATCACTGATCATGCCATCGTTGGACACAATGGTGACATCGGCAAACCTGAAGCTGAGTTTCTTTAACGGCCAGAACACCCAATTCAGCGGTCCAGGCGCCACGCGCCTTAGGGCCTTGGTGTGACAGTCGCAGACAATCACGGTCCGACCCAGTCGTGCCAGCTTGTAACCGGCGATAACGATGAGCAGGAGAAACGAATATTGAAGATAAATGACCCTCGGTCTTCGTTTTAGCAGAAACCAGATCGTCAACAAAGGACTCAATATATGCCGGATTATTTTGTTGTTCTCGATGGAGATTTCGCATAATTCAACATTCAGTGCTCTAGCCAGCGTGCGCGAGCGTGCTGATCGGTTCCAGGTAATCCAGCATTGATGTTTGTCATGCATGAAAGCCCCTTTCGAATGCTTGCATCTGTCAGGGTGACAGGTAGCGTAGAGCGATCCGCGACTCAAATGGGGCGTCGCATTGCCGGCAGATGATCGCTACTTTGTGAGACGGCACGGGCAGACTGTATTCTATGTATACCTTTATAGGCGTCACGTCGATAGCAGGCGCGAATTTGCCGCTGTATTCGAGAATCCAGCGATGGT
>JANNJF010000573.1:0-4585 GCA_031405715.1 Gammaproteobacteria bacterium
AATCGCCACGCTGGAATCGCGCCTGGCGCAGCTTAATACGATATACACCCCGCAATATCCTGACGTCATTGAATTGCAGTCGCAAATCGAGGCAACCCGCAATTCACTGGCGTCCGCCCTCAAAAGCTACTCTTCCAATGCGGCAGCGGGGCTGAGCGTGGCGCTGCGGCTGGAACATACCCTGCAACGGGCAGTGACGGACCAACGCAATCGGGTTCTCGCCCAAGGTCAGCTGCACGACGAGGCGGCGAAATATCTTCTGGAGCTCGAATCGGCACAGACGGTATACAAACGCGCGCTCGAAGGTTACGACCAAATCATGTTTGCCTCCGGCGGCCATTATACCAACGTCAGTTTCGTCAGCCGCGCCACGCCACCGGTAAAGGCCAGCAAGCCAAAGTTATTGACTGGATTCATGTTTGGCGGTATCGCCGTCGGTATTCTGGGACTCGGATTTCCACTGGGTTATGAGCTATTCAACCGCCGTGTACGTTGCCGCGACGATCTCGAGCGCCACCATGGGATTCCGGTGCTTGTGGAATTTGGCGCACTATCAATGAGGACTACTGCATGAACACAAACAATGCCAATTACAATTCCCGCGAGTCGCGCCACACATCGTATACGGTTGATGACCAAGTGGTAACAGCCAGGGGTGAAATTACACCGATCGACCATGTAGTCGACCCGGATGACCGTCTGGCGATGGCGCATGATCCCTACGATCCGCGTTGCGAGAAAATCCGCGCGCTGCGAACCGAACTGCTGTTACGGCGCGAGTCGGGTGATCGCGCCGACATTATCGCCCTACTCAGCCCATGCGCCGGGGAAGGACGCTCATTGCTGGCCGCAGAACTCGCCATTGCCTTCGCGCAGACTGGACGGCCGACATTGCTTGTCGATGCGGATTTACGCCGTCCACAACAGCATTTATTTTTCGGCACTGACAACCACCAGGGCCTGTCGCAAGCGATAGAGTACGGCGTAAAACCGCAGATGCATATCGTTCGTGGTCTGCCGAAAATGTCAGTGCTCACCGCGGGCTCAGTTCGAGGAAATCCGCTGGAGTTACTGTCCAGCGGGAATTTCGCCTCGATGATCGAAGAATGGAGCAACGACTACCAATTCGTCGTGATCGACACGGCACCAGTGATGCATTTCTCGGACGGATTGGCGGTCGCTAGCCTCGTCGGCCGGGTACTGGCGCTAAGCCGCGCACAATATACGCCTTACAAGGACATGCAGGATATGTTGCGGAGACTGGCCGCCACGCGCTCACAAATACTGGGCGCCGTGATCAGCCATTTCTGATTTTCTTGCGAGTTCATGCCTGATTAGAATCGATAGCTATGGATACAAAAACCTCTGATACCTCGCAGCCCCACGGCACTGCGTGGTTGCGCGACGACCGGCATTCCTTCTTCATTGCAGGAATGATGTGGGTATTGATCGTGCTGATGATCGTGCCGGAAGGCTTCGATTACCAGGGCCTCGTATCCAACAGCACGCCCGGCACCGGTGGGGCTATCAGTCGCCTATTGTGGTCTGGGCTGCTGGCGCTGAGTATCATTATTATATTCTGGCGGGCGGGCCTGGCGTGGCTGCTGGCACGCACGCTAAATCCCTTTTTGATCCTATTCGTGGTACTGGCAATGGCCAGTATCGCATGGTCCATCGATCCATCACTGAGCATACGGCGTCTTATCCGCCTGAGTACTATCGTGCTCGCCTGTGTCGCCTTCGTACTGATCAGCTGGCACGCGCGGCGTTACCAGAATGTCGTGCGCCCGATCCTCACCATCATGCTCCTGGGTTCGATACTTTTTGGTCTCGCCTTTCCATCCCTGGCGATTCATCAGCAGACATCGGCTGAGCTCATGGGCGCATGGCGCGGGTTGATGAATCACAAGAATGGCCTCGGCGCCCTCGCGTGCATTGCGTTGATATTCTGGTATCACGCATGGCTGACCCGCGAGGTCAGGCTCTTGCCGGCGCTGGCGGGTGGCGCGATTGCTGCAATCTGCCTGGTGTTATCCCATAGTTCAACGTCGCTGGCGACCACCCTCTTTGTGATGGTGCTGCTCCTCGTGCTGTTGCGTTCACCCCAGGGTTTACGTCCATACCTTCCTTATATAGTCACAATGCTGGTGGCGATACTCTTGATCTATGCGCTCGCCATCCTGAATCTCATTCCGGGGCTGGGTACCTTGATGGCCCCTATCACCGCCCTGACGGGCAAGGATATGACGTTCACCGGCCGCACCGAGATCTGGGCAATCATTTCCGAACATATACAACATCATCCACTGCTCGGCACCGGCTACGGGGCCTATTGGACCGCAGGCCCAATCCCGGGCAAGGAGTCCTTCGAGTTTGTGCGCCGCATGGGCTCTTTTTACCCAGGATCCGCCCACAATGGTTATCTGGAAGTCGCCAATGATCTGGGATGGGTCGGCCTGCTGTGTCTGGTGGCGTATATCGTCACCCATGTCCGGCAGTCGCTGCAGCTGCTGGGGCTAAACCGCAACCAGGGCAGCCTTTATCTGGCGCTGTTCTTTCAACAGGCGATCACGAACCTGTCCGAGACGCACTGGTTCAGTGTACTGAGCGTCGATTTTGTCATCATGACGCTGGCCACGACGGCCCTGGCACGCGGCCTCCTGGAGCACCGCTTTCATTCCGTATTTGGCGAACCGCATCCATCCATCGGCGGACCAGTCCATGGCGCGGCCTTGCCAGCGCAAGCGCAAATGCCCTACACGCACGTCCAAGGCGACGGGACATGATGTCATGACCGCCATCACGACAAGCCCTCAGTATGCCACCGGCGTGATCCCCTCCCTGGATGGTATACGCGCATTCGCCGTGACATTGGTGTTCTTAGCGCATAGCGGATTGGAAGACCTGTTACCCGGCGGCCTGGGCGTCACCATTTTTTTCGTATTGAGCGGCTACCTGATCACCACGCTCATGCGTATCGAAGTCACCAGCAGCGGCACGATCAGTTACCGTGGATTTTATCTGCGCCGACTTCTACGGTTGATGCCGCCGCTATTCATTGTTGTCGCCGCCGCCGGCTGGTTGTCCACTTTATCCATTATCGATGGCGGTTTTACACCGGGCGGAATGGTTTCGTCCCTGTTTTATTTCGGTAACTATTTTGCGATCGCGCAGGATTACCATGGCATGCCCGCAGGCATCGGCGTGATCTGGTCGCTGGCTATCGAGGAACACTACTACCTTTTTTATCCCCCGCTGGCGATGTTGTTGCTGCGGAGCGGACGCGTCGGCCTGTCTGTCAGCGTGCTCGTGACACTCTGCGTAGCCGTTTTAGCATGGCGCTACTGGCTGGTGTTTCATGGTGGTTCGGAGGCCTATATCAGCATGGCGACCGACACACGGGTCGACGCCATTCTTATCGGATGTCTGATGGCCTTGCTTTACAACCCCCGGCTTGATCGTGCCCCCGTCCGTAACGCGCTTAAGGATTGGGGCGTCATCGCGGCCTGTATTGGCGTATTGCTGGGTACCTTGTTATATCGCAACGAGGTCTTCCGCCTCACGCTGCGCTACACCCTGCAAAGTCTGGCCATAGCGCCCCTGATCTACCTGGCGGTCGCCAGAGCGGACCGCCTGCCGTTTCGCTGGTTGAACGCCCGACCCGTCATATATATAGGTACGATTTCTTACACCATCTACCTGTCCCACCATGTGATTCTATTAGGCATCGCCAAACACTGGCCGCAGCTGAACTGGGCCTGGCTGACCCTCGCGGGCGCCATCCTGACACTGGCGGTGGCGGAACCGATGCGCCGTTGGGTTGACCGGCCGTGCGCCAGGCTGCGCAAACGGCTGCATCGGAAACCCGACGCCGGCAAGACTGCGCCCGGTCTGCTTTCCGCAGGTGCGCCATGAAATATGCCGAAGCTATAACGCCGCACGACGTATCGCCGGAGACGGCGCTTTGCGCCATACAAAGTCACGATGGCCCGGTCCTGCTCGATCTGGATGAAACCCTGTATCTGCGCAACTCCACCGAGGACTTCATCGATTCAGCCCGTCCGCGGCTTCTGGCATTGCTGCTGATGAGGACGCTGGACGTCATCAAGCCATGGCGCTGGACCGGTGGCGAAGCGACACGCGACGTGTGGCGCGTGCGGGCGGTATCGGCATGCTTTCCCTGGGTAAAAAACCACTGGGAAAACCGCGTTGTCTGGCTTGCCGCCCACTTCACCAATTTGCGTCTGATGGCGGCGATCAAGATCCCGGGCATGACGCCGATCATCACCACCATCGGATTTCGTTCGATTGTCACACCGCTGGTGGCGGCACTCGGCCTGCCGCAGGCGCAAATAGTGGCGGCGCGACTGACCACTTTCATCGACCGGCGCGATGGCAAGCTGCATCTCACCGTCGCCGCCCTCGGCGACGACACCGTTCGCCGCTCACTGGTGCTCACCGACTCGGACCAGGATCTGACATTGCTCGATGCGTGTGCGCGTCCGCTGCGTGCCGTCTGGCCCGAGGCCTGCCACCGTCAGGCATTGAGCGGCGTCTATCTTCCCGGCCAGTACCTTACGCATGT
>JANNJF010000574.1:0-2209 GCA_031405715.1 Gammaproteobacteria bacterium
GTCCACGCCCTGGGCGCTCATCACGTTGAATCCGAACCAGCCGACCACCAGGATCCACGACCCGAGGGCCAGAAACGGGATGCTCGACGGCGGAATGGCGATCACCTTGCCGTCGGCGGTGTAACGGCCGCGGCGCGCGCCCAACAGCATGACCGCGGTCAGGGCGAGCCAGCCGCCCATGGCGTGCACCACGATCGAGCCGGCGAAATCATGGAACTTGGCGCCGAAGCTCGACTCAAGCAGCAGCTGCACGTTGTAGCGGTCGCCCCAGACGATGCCCTCGTAAAAGGGATAAATCAGACCGACGATCACCGCGGTCGCGATCAACTGCGGGAAGAAGCGGGCGCGCTCGGCGATACCGCCGGAAACAATGGCCGGCACCGCGGCGGCGAAGGTCAGCAGAAAAAAGAACTTCATCAGCGCGTAACCGCTTTTGGCCGCGAGTACCGGGGCGCTGACAAAAAAGTCGACGCCGTAGGCCACGGAATATCCCACCACGAAATACACCACGGTGGACACGGAAAAATCCACCAGGATTTTCACCAGGGCGTTCACCTGGTTCTTCTTGCGTACGGTACCCAGTTCGAGAAACGCGAAACCGGCATGCATCGCAAGCACCATGACCGCGCCCATCAAAAGAAAAAATACGTCGCCACCGGAACTGGGTTGCACGTGTTACCTCCTCAATTTATTTATAGAAATTTTTATTGGCCCAGCCACAATCCACCTCAAGCCGCCCCCGAGTATCGTTCAAGCCTCGCGCCGCCCGCTAACGGCGCGCGCCAACGTTCCACGATCGGTGTACTCCAGTTCGCCACCCATCGGCACACCGTGGGCGATACGCGTCACCAACAGACCCCGGGCACGCGCCAGCTCACCGATGTAATGGGCGGTGGCCTCGCCTTCGACCGTCAGGTTGGTGGCCAGGATCACTTCGCGGATATCCCCTTTGTCCAGCAACACCTCGAGGCGCGCGATACCGAGCTCGTCCGGACCGATGCCGTCCAGGGGTGACAGATGCCCCATCAAAACAAAATACAGGCCGTTGTACGCTGCCGACTGTTCCATCGACAACAGATCGGCGGGGGATTCCACCACGCACAACAATCCGGCATCCCGCCGCTCGGCGCTGCAGATGCCGCACAGGGTATGCTCGCTGAGATTATTGCAACGCTCGCAGTGACCGACACGTTCGAGGGCGTGGGTCACGGCCTCGGCGATCAGGCGCGCCCCGGTTCGATCGCGTTCGAGCAAGTGGTAAGTCATGCGCTGCGCCGTCTTGGGACCGACGCCCGGAAGCCGGCGCAGGGCCTGCTTCAGGTTTTCGATGGCGGGCGAGTCGGACATGCAGGGTTAGAACGGCAGATTCAGACCGGGGATGTTGAGTCCGGCGGTCAGACCGGCCATGCGCTCCTGCGCGGTCTTTTCGACCTTGCGTACCGCATCGTTCATGGCAGCGGCAATCAGGTCCTCCAACACCTCCTTCTCGTCCTGCAGGAGCGAGGCGTCGATCTGCACCCGCCGCACGTCGTGCCGACAGGTCATGACGACGCTCACCAGACCGCCGCCGGCGTTGCCGGTCACCTCGATCTTGGCCAGCTCTTCCTGGGCCTTGCGCATGTTGTCCTGCATCGCCTGCGCCTGCTTCATGATGTTACCCAATCCGCCTTTCATCGCTTGTCGCCCTCCATCGTTATTTCCTGCGCCTTACCGTTTCGGCCGTATCGAACCCGGATTCACCCGGGCGTTGAACGTCTCTTGCAGACTGCGCACGTTCGGATCCTCGGCGAGGGCCGTGGTCGCGGCCTGCAGGCGTTCGTCCTGATTTCTGCTCTTCTCGCGCGCCGGCGTCTCCGCCAGCGGACTGCCGATACGCATCTGCAGCGTCAGCGCTTGCCCATGCAGCGCTTCCAGTGCCTGTTTTAATGCCGCTTCGCGCTCTTTACTCAGCAGGTGCGCAAACGTAGCATCCAGAGTGAGCCGCATCACGCCATCGGCGTAAGTGTCGAGACTGGCGTTGGTGGCGAGTTCGCGCACCAGACCCGACAGCTTGAGACGCTCCACCATGCCCGCCCAATCGCTCGGCGGGGATGTCGGTGACACCGTGGGGGGTCGGGCGCTGACCTGCTCGTCTTTGCGGGTTCATATGATCAAAAAATCCGCCATTCTCGTCATAGGTAATGAACAGCGCGGTGTGCTTCCAATCAGG
>JANNJF010000575.1:0-8699 GCA_031405715.1 Gammaproteobacteria bacterium
ACTTCAACAAGGGGCTCATCCGCTGGTTCGAGGGCGGTAAGCTCAATGCCTGCGTCAACTGCCTCGACCGCCATCTGGAAAAACGCGGCGACCAGACCGCCATTATCTGGGAAGGTGACGATCCCAAGCAAGATAAAAAAATCACCTACCGCGAACTGCACGCCGAGGTCAGTCGCTGCGCCAACGTACTGAAAAGCCGCGGCGTGAAAAAAGGCGACCGGGTGTGCATCTACATGCCCATGATCCCGCAGGCCACGGTGGCCATGCTGGCCTGCGCGCGCATCGGCGCGGTGCATTCCGTGGTGTTCGGCGGGTTCTCGCCGGAATCCCTGAAAGACCGCATCCTCGACTCTGACTGCCACGTGGTCATCACCAGCGATGAGGGCGTGCGCGGCGGCAAGCCTGTGCCCCTCAAGAGCAATACCGACACCGCCCTCAAGGCCTGTCCCAATGTGCACACGGTGCTGGTGGTAAAACACACCGGCGGCAAGACCGGGTGGAAAGACGGGCGCGACATCTGGTATCACGACAGCGTGGGCAAGGCCTCGGCGGATTGTCCGGCGGAGGAAATGGACGCGGAGGACCCGCTGTTCATTCTTTATACCTCCGGCTCCACCGGCAAGCCCAAGGGCGTGTTGCATACCACCGGCGGCTATCTGCTGTTCGCCGCCATTACGCATAAATATGTCTTCGACTACCAAGACGGCGACGTCTTTTGGTGTACCGCCGACGTCGGCTGGGTCACGGGGCACTCGTACATCGTCTACGGTCCGCTCACCAACGGCGCCATCACCCTCATGTTCGAAGGCATCCCGACGTATCCCGATGCCTCACGCTTCTGGCAGGTCATCGACAAGCATCAGGTCAACACCTTCTATACCGCGCCCACGGCGATCCGCGCCCTGATGCGCGAAGGCGATGCGCCGGTGAAGAAGACATCACGCAAGAGCCTGCGCCTATTGGGCACCGTGGGTGAACCGATCAACCCGGAGGCGTGGGAGTGGTACTACCATGTAGTGGGCGACAGCCGTTGCCCGGTGGTCGATACCTGGTGGCAGACAGAAACCGGCGGCCACATGATCACGCCGCTGCCAGGGGCCATGCGCCTCAAGCCCGGTTCCGCCAGCCTGCCGTTCTTCGGCGTGGTTCCAGCCATCGTCGACCCGGAGGGCAAGGTGCTGGAGGGTGCGTGCGAGGGCAATCTCGTCATCACCCGTCCGTGGCCGGGACAGATGCGCTCGGTGTACGGCGATCATCAGCGCTTCATCGACACCTATTTCAAGACCTATCCGGGCATGTATTTCAGCGGCGACGGCGCACGCCGTGACAAGGACGGTTATTACTGGATTACCGGACGCGTGGACGACGTGCTGAATGTCTCCGGCCACCGCCTCGGCACGGCGGAAGTGGAAAGCGCGCTGGTGTTGCACCCGGCCGTGGCGGAGGCCGCGGTGGTGGGCTTCCCCCACGACATCAAGGGACAGGGCATCTACGCCTACGTCACCCTCATGAGCGGCATCCCGCCGAGCGAGGAGCTGCGCAAGGAACTGGTCAACCAGGTGCGCAAGGAAATCGGCCCCATCGCCTCGCCCGATGCCATCCAGTGGGCGCCCTCCTTACCCAAGACCCGCTCCGGCAAAATCATGCGCCGCATCCTGCGCAAGATCGCGGCCAACGAAACCGACGCCCTGGGCGACACCAGCACCCTGGCCGACCCCGGTGTCGTGCAGGACCTGATCCACAATCGCTTGCACCGCTAAGTGAGCGGGCATGAAACTGCGCATGTTCAAGGACGCGGATATCCCGGCGATCGCGGCGCTTTATTACAATACTGTGCGCCAGGTGAATGCACGCGACTATAACCCGCGGCAGATCGACGCGTGGGCTCCGGAGATCGCGCCGAACGCCTTCTGGCAGTCGCGCTTTGGGCATTATCAGGTATTCGTCGCCGAGCAGGACGCGGGCGTCGTCGGGTTTGCCGAGTTCGACAATATCGGCGGACGCATCGACTGTTTCTATGTCCACCACGAAAAACAACGGACTGGGATAGGCGCAGCACTACTCCGCCGTATCGAGGACCAGGCCCGGCGCCGGAATCTGCATCGGTTGTTTGCCGACGTCAGCATCACCGCTCGGCCGTTCTTCGCGAAAAACGGGTTCACGCTGGTCGCAGAACAGCTAAGCCCGTACCGGGGCTGTTCGTTCAAGCAGTATGCGATGGAAAAACTACTGACCGGGCGGTAACGAACGACGCCGGCGGGCGGGTCGTCCGGTCCTACGCCGCCCGCCACCGGAATCCCGGTTGCCGGCGGACTTAATGACCCTTCTTGGCGCCTGTCTCGCTCGCGTGTGTCAGGTAGAGCGCCAGCCCGATGAGCGCGATGCCGCCGGCCAGATACAGCAGGTCGAGGGGACCCTCGAACTTGATACCCAGCACGCGCTCGAAGAAGGTCACGATCAGGATCATCAGGATGACCTTGGCGAGGCGCGCCTTGAGGTCATCCAGGCTGCGGATCAGCAGCACGCTCGAAGAACCCTCCGACTCCACCGCCTGGTCGATCTTGCTGATGAAAAGCTCATACAGGCCGAGGGAAAAAATCAGCATCACGGTGGCCAGCAGATAACCGTCCACGATCTCCACCACGTGCCCGACGGTCGCATCGTGCAGGAGCTTGCGCGCCTCCGCGGTCGCGGACGGATCGGCATAATGCACGAGATGCGTGACCATATAGAAAGTATCGACGGTGGCGACATAGAACATGCCGAGGGCCGCGGCCAGACTCGCGACCACCGCCGCCAGCACCACCAGACGGCTGTTCCACAACAGCCCCTCAAAAATCTTCTCAAACCGTCTCAGCGTCACCGGCTAATCCCCTTGTTCATTGCTTTAGTTGAACCTCGATCATGCATCTATGCCACAGACAGCCGACATGACCGCACCGACATGGCCAACAACTGGCCTGCGGCAGCGGGACCTTGCCGGCACGCCTCTGGCCATTCTAACCCATCACCGGCAGTGCGCTGAAATAGCCCCGCCAAAAATCATCCGGGTTCTGCTAAACTTAAGCAGTGCACGACTACCCTTCAAGACTATAGATTTGGGATAACCACCTATATGTGCGCCATGGATTTACGCTTCTCTTTGCCGGAAACCACCGCGGGCAATGTCACCGAGACCCGCCCGGGCGAACTCAAACGCTGGCTGACAAACCTGCCTGTGCTGAATACCGCCGAGACCAGCCAGATGCTGTTCAAGGCACTCTCGGCACTGAACCGGTCCGTGGTTGACGACAACCTGCGGACCAAGCTGCTGGATCTCTATCGCCAACCGATCAGCTCGGTTTGCACCGAATCCCAAAAACTCTACATCGGCCTGCCCTTGCCGCTGCCGGAGAAAAACAAACTGGTGGTCGCGCGCGTACGCCAGTTCCAGGACGAAATGGGCTACGGCTACAAGCGTATCGTTTTGCACGCCACGCGCAAAGCCAAACTCAGCAGCTCGGACAAGGAAGACCTGGCCTTCGCCATACAGCGCTCCATTTATTACCTTACCCAGGTGCTGGCCAAGTCGTTCGAGCTGTACGCACCGAGCCCGGAAGGGACGTGGCACGAAATCCATCAGCTGTACCGCTATGCCGAAATCGAAGGACTGACCGAAACCCCGGTGATTGACAACCTCAACGGGTCGCTGCCAAAAAGCAGTGTCGGCCACGTCTACAAACAGGCCTTGTTGCTCGACTTCAGTGACCCGTACCATCTCCCGGCGCGCATGCTGGAAAAGATCCGGCGCTATCTCGACCGCTGGGCATCCGAGGCGAAACTCAGCATGGCGCTGGCCTCGCTGCGGCCGGATTGCCAGTTCCTGATCAACCTCGCCACCGATCGCGCCGGCGTGGTCAACATCGAAAGCCAGCCCATCACCACAGAGGCCCAGTACCGTCTGTTGACGACGGTGGATCTGGCGCGGGTCATGCACCAGCAACTATCGACGCTGCAGGTTGGGTCGTCACCCGATCCCGAGGGACTGGAAAAAGACTTTTTTGTGAACCAGGGGCAGGAAATGCTTATGCGCCTGATCACCTCCTGGGGGGTGAATCCGAAACGCTATTTTCACCGCAACGTCCCCCACGGTGCGCTGATGAATGTCGCCGCCGGCATCGACGCCATCAATTTTTTCGTGCACGGCGCCATCGAGTTCGTCTGCAGCACCGCAGAGGTCGGTCCACAGCCACGCCGCACCCAGATCAGCGGCACGCAGGAGACTGCCCATCACAGCAGCATCAAATGGCAAAACGTACAGTGGGACCTGCTGGATGAAAGCGCCGGTGGTTTTGCCTTACGCAAATCCAATGCGCAACTGGAAAAAGTGCGCGTCGGTGACCTGATCGCCACCCGTGCGCCGCAACAGCATACCCACTGGAGTATCAGTGTGGTGCGCTGGGTGCGCAGCGCCGGGCCCAACGATATAGAATTCGGCGCCCAGCGCCTGGCGCCCAGCGCCGATGCCAACGCCATCCTGCCGGCGGACACAGAAAACGGGGAATTCCAGATGGCCCTGCATCTGCCGGAGGTGAAGGCCCTGCGCCAGGCCACCACCTTGATCACACCCCGTGGCATGTTTGCACCGGGGCGGCAGCTCATTTTGGATAACGGCTACCGTACCCACCAGATACGCGCGACCAAGCTCATCAATGTCACGGGGTCGTTTGAACAATTCCAATTTGCCAGGGATACCTGAGCGGCAGGAACACTGAGGCGGCGGGGAGTGCGGCGGCTTGCCGACGCTGCTAAGGTTTAGTGCCCTACCTAAAGAACTATATTAAAAGCGGGAGCAAGCTCCCGCACTCCACACAATAAAAGGGCCCCACTGGGGCCCTTTTATATTCCAGCTGCCGGCCCCCCCCCGCTGGGGCTACCCGGTGGTTACCGACTCAGCGAGCCAGGTAGGCGCTGTCCGACGCTTCCACCGCACCCAGCGACCAGGCGCCACGCGTCTTGGCATGGTTGACCGCCGCATCGATCTCCGCCGCCGTGGAAGCACGGTTGATATCGAAATTCTGGCCGGGATAGATCAAATCCGCGTCTTTGATTTTGCCGCTGTTGGCTTTATAGATAAGCGGCCATTGATACGGATTGCCGTAAATGCGTGACTGGCCGGCGATGTTCCACAGGTTGTCACCGCGCACCACTTCGTAGCTGCCATTGGCCGGTTTCGCCGCCATGGGCTCAGGCGCGGGGGTGGGCTCCGGGGTGGCGACAGGCTCAGGGGCCGGTGCCTCGACCTGGGGGGCTTCCTTAACAGGTTCCTTCTGCTGGGTGGCGCATGCGCTGATACTGGCGACGGCAGCGGCCAACAACAACGCCTTGAGGGTGTCGGTGTGTTTCATTCTGTGAATCTCCCGGTGGATGAATTAATTCCGTTATTGGCGTACGGTGATGCGGGCAAATTAGCATTTCACTGCCTCAGGGTCAAGAAAACGCGGTATTCTAGCGCTTATAACCATCATTTCTTGAGAATGACATAACCCACGGAGGCGTGCGTGACCATCATCCTGTACCACAATCCGAAATGTTCGACATCGCGGCGCACCCTTGCGTTGCTGGAAAACCAGGGCATACACCCGACCATCATCGAGTACCTGAAAACACCGCCCAACAAAACCCAGTTGAAAAAAATCCTGCACTCCTTAGGCATGGAACCGCGCGATTTGATGCGCAAAAAAGAGGCAGAATACAAGGACGCCCAACTGGACGATCCGCACCTCACGCGCGCTGCGCTGATCGCGGCGATGGTCGCCCATCCCAAGCTGATCGAACGCCCCATCGTCGTCAACGGCGAGCGTGCAGCCATTGGACGCCCGCCGGAAAACGTGCTGCGGATACTCAAACCGTGAGCGAGATACTTGTTTTGTATTACAGCCGCTACGGCGCCGTACGCGACATGGCGCGACACATCGGTCGTGGGGTGGAAAAAGTGCCGGGTATGCAGGCACGTTTGCGTACCGTACCGGCCGTGGGTCCCTTGCATGACCCGCAGGCCGACAGCATCCCGGCGGACGGCGAGGCCTATGCCAACCTGGACGATCTGACGCAATGCACCGGGCTGGCCCTCGGCAGTCCCACGCGCTTTGGCAACATGGCCGCGCCGATGAAACATTTTCTCGATAGCACCAGTGCGTTGTGGCTGAGTGGCGGACTCGTGGGCAAGCCGGCGGCGGTATTCACCTCGTCATCCAGTCTGCATGGCGGGCAGGAAACCACGCTGATCTCCATGATGCTGCCGCTGTTGCACCACGGCATGCTGCTGCTCGGCATCCCCTACAGCGAGGCGGCGCTCAACCGCACCCGAACCGGCGGCACACCCTACGGTGCCAGCCATGTCGCCGGCATCCATAGCGACATGCCCATTTCGGACGACGAAAAAATCTTGTGCCAGGCCCTGGGGTCACGCCTTGCGCACCTCGCCCGGCAACTGGAAAAACCATGACACGAACCACCGCAGCATCCCCAGCACCGTCCGCGCGCGTGCAGCGCCTGTATTACCTCGCCAGCAGCACGTATGTCGCCCTGATCCTCCTCAGTCTGGCCTGGGAAGGCTGGCTCGCGCCCGCCCAGGGCGTACCGCCGGGATTCTGGCTGACGCTGAAAACCCTGCCGCTGCTGCTGCCGCTGTTCGGACTGTTGCACGGCCGTCCCTACACCTACGCCTGGGCAAGCATGTTGGTCCTGCCGTATTTTATCGAGGGCGTGGTGCTCACCTACCAGTTTCGCGCCGAGACCTTCGCCCTGCACGCCACCCTGCCCTATGCCTTGCTGGAGACCCTGTTGTGCACCGGCTTTATCATCGCCGCCACGTTCTATGCGCGCCTGCGCGGGATGGAGTTGCACCCGCCGGCAGACTAGATCAGCCATCACCCGCGACGCTGCGCACAAAGGGAATCGTAATGCGCCGCTGGGCGGCGAGGGAGGCGTGATCGATACGGTCCAGCAGCTGAAACAGGGCGTGCAGGTCCCGCGGGTAATGCGCCAGCACATAGCGCGCCACTTCCGGCGAGAGCTGCATGCCGCGATGGGCGGCGCGCCGACACAAGGCCGTTACCTTGTCGTCATCCCCCAGCAGGTGCAGTTGATACACCAGGTGCGCACCCAGCCGGGTGGCCAGATCCGGCAAGTGCAGGCCGAGGTTGGCGGGGTTGGCACGGGCCGCGGCCAGCAACACGCCGCCATGGGCACGCAGTCGTTCGTATAAGCCGAAGATCGCCCGCTCCCACGTCGAGTCGCCGGCGATGCACTGCACATCGTCCAGGGTTACCAGCCCCGCCTGCTCCAGGCCCTCCAGCAGATCCACCGACAGGGTGCGCGCCTCGGCCAAGGAGACATACACCGGCGACAACCCGGCCACCTGCGCGGCGCGGCACGCCGCCTCCAGCAGATGTGTCTTGCCGCTGCCCGGCTCGCCCCAGAGAAATAGCGTGCTCAGCCCATTCGCCGGCAGGGCCGCCGTCGCAACGGCGGCCACCACACTTTCCATGGCCTCACGATTGTGCGCCGCGAAAAAATTGTCAAAGGACGAACCATCACGCAGCTTCAGGTTGAGGGCGAGTTGACGGCTCACGGGCGACGCGCGCGTTTGGTGGGCTGCTTGTAGAAGGTGCTGAGTTGATAGCCCTGATACAGATGGCGCAACCACACCTTGATCGCCGCCGCCACCGGCAGGGCCAGGAGAATACCGAAGAAACCAAACAGCTGACCGCCGGCGAGGACCGCAAAGATCACCGCCACGGGATGCAGGCCGATGCGCCCACCCACGAGATAGGGCGTTAGCACCATACTCTCCAGCAGCTGACCCACGCCGAACACCGCGGCCACCTGCAACAGGATGATCGGATCTTGGAACTGCAGCAGGGCGGCGACGCCCGCCACCAGGATGCCGGTGATAAATCCGAGATACGGCACAAAACTGACCAGCCCGGCGAGCAGGCCGATGGCCAGGGCCAGATCCAGGCCCACGATGCCAAGTCCGATGGAGTAGATGCACGTGAGCGCCGCCATCACCGACAGCTGACCGCGCAGGAAGCCCGCCAACACCTCGTCGGTCTCCCGCGCAATGTTGAGCAGCGGGGCGCGCAGGCGGGGCGGAAACAACCCCGGCACACGGGCGAGAATGCCATCCCAATCGCGCATCAGATAAAAGGTGACCACGGGGATCAAGGCGAGATTCACCAGCATGCCCACGAGGTGCATACCGGAACGCGTCATGTAGGAAAAGATCTGGCCGACAGCGCCGCCGATGCCTTTCCAATGTTCGGTAACCTGGGCCTTCAGCGCCGCCATATCCAGCAGCGAGGCATCCACTCCCAGGGTCGTCTGCAACCAGGGCACCAGCACGCTGTTGAGCCAATCGAGATAGCCCGGCAGCTTGCTGACGAACGC
This sequence comes from Gammaproteobacteria bacterium, assembly GCA_031405715.1. Lineage (GTDB taxonomy): Bacteria > Pseudomonadota > Gammaproteobacteria > Acidiferrobacterales > UBA6901 > JANNJF01. The sequence goes on from JANNJF010000575.1 coordinate 8,434, forward strand.
GGCGACTTGATTCTGGATCTGCGGAATCAATATCAGCAGCAGGATGAGCAACAGCAACAGCAGCACCAGAAAGACAATGATGACCGCCAGGATGCGTGGAATGCGCAGCCGCTCCAGGCGTTTGAGCAGGGGGCTGGAAATGCCGCTTCGCTTGCGCCAGCGCTGCCGGCCCGCAGTTTTCGTGTCACCGACAGCCCAGTGCCCGGCAATCCGGCACTCACCCGCGTCCCTGACGGCCCGATGGTAACACCGGCCCCGCGAGGGCC
>JANNJF010000576.1:0-5534 GCA_031405715.1 Gammaproteobacteria bacterium
GCCGCCCAGCCAGCTTTGGTAGAACAAGGGCAAGGTGAGCATCTGGATGATCATCGGGATGACGATGAACATATTGAAGATGCCCATGTAGACGCCGGCGCAAAGGCGATCGTGGTCCAGAGGTGCGTCAACTTCAGGAAAAACTGATCGCAGCGGGTTATCGTTTAATAGCAGACGCGCACTTTTGGAATAATACCGATACCGCCCTACGCACATTTCAACGTAAAAGAGGCTTGATCCCCGATGGTATCGCCAGTTCGAATACTTGGAAAGCACTGACTGTCACTGACAAAACCGAAACTGCCTCGACGTCATCCCCTCTGCTAACTCGCTTGATAGGAGTACTCGGTGGGCCTGTTGTTCAAGCGGCGTTGCTCGCCAAGAATTTTATGCCACCAAGTCTGGCTTCTCGTCCTGCGTCTCAGCTTCATATTTCGGAAAACGGGCTGAAGTTTATTTATACTTTGGAAGCGTTCCCGGGAAAGAGCAACCGTTTGCATTGGCCGGAAGGCTCCAGCGGTGTAACACTTGGCCCGGGATACGACATGAAAGAAAGATCCGAAACGACTATTGTCACTGATATGCAGGCCATCGGCGTGGATAATACAACGGCGAAGAAATTAGCCAAAGGATCTGGATTGACGGGATCCAAAGCCAATCAATTTGCCCATGACAATCTGAACTTGATCAGTTTAAAAGTTTCGCAAGAAATGAATCTTCTAAAACACGTAGTGCCGAGTTATGAAACTATGGTCAGGCGCGGTATAACCGTCGACTTGTTACAATATGAGTTCGATGCCTTGGTCAGCTTTGCCTACAATCCTGGGCGTGAATTCAACACAGTTGCGCGCCATGTCAACCAGGGAAAGGTGGCAGAGGCAGTTCAGACAATAAAGAAGGTTGTTAAATCGGGAGGTAGCGTCAATAAAGGCCTGATCAATCGACGCGAACGTGAAGTGGCCTTGTATCTCTACAACAACTATGGAAAGTTACGTCAAGTATGATAGAACGAACAATGAAATCAACCTGTGTAAACATATCACTGCCTAAATATGGAGCGCTGCCGCTACTACTTTTTCTGTCGCTTTTATGCACCTCCTGTCAGGCAGAAGACAAGTCAATTCCGTCGCCAACCGCCCTTCGGCCAACCCTCATCGGAAAGTGGCAAGTTACAGAGGTTCATACCGATCAAGGCGAGTCTCAATGGTCTCTAACTAGGGATGATAAATATAACATTCACAAGTATCTTGGTCGTGAATTTGAATTTACACCTCAACGCTTGACGACGAATGCACCAGAAGACAAGCGGTGCGATGAACCTAAGATAATTGTACATCGCACAACAGCAGGGAAACTAGTAGGCACGAGCATTGCCAGCCGACCCTTTAATCCAGCGCGGCCCACGCCAAAGGACTTTCAGTTGCCACTGTCCGAAAATACACCGGTCGAGGTGTTATCCCTGCTTTGCAAGGATGGCCTATTTGTAAAGAACCTGGGTGGCGCCCTAGATCCTAACATTGGTATTGATGGCGCCTGGTTTATCATATTGAACAAGGAACAGCTGGCGTTACGTTGGAACGACGAGACTCTCCTAATCCTGAATCGCTTGCCTGAGAACGCCAAGCCTTCCGCCTCATTTGACTGCACCAAGGCCGGCAACACCGCGGAGAAAACCATATGCGGGTCGGCAGCCCTCGCCTCCTACGACCAGAGTGTGTCGCAGACATACAAATTGGCCATGGAGTATTACAAAACGAAAAATAATACCGCTGCCCAACTCACCGCTCTAAAAGAATCCCAGAAGCAATGGCTCACCCTGCGGAATGCGTGCAATGCCGACAAAAGCTGCCTGGAAAAATCGATGGGGGACCGAATTGTTGAAATTGATTATGGCATTTCCTCCTACGCCTACGAAAACCGATAACTTTTTGTGCGACCGACATAATCGTACTTATGCCAGGGTTGAGGGTGAGTCGCAATAACCGACTATTCGGTAAAGGTGGTGGGATTGGCGCCCACGGGTTTAATAACCTTTCCTATAAACCTGTCAACGATGCACAACCTGTAATGCCATTTTTGCCATTGTGTAAATCGTCTGGGTTAGTCGGATCAATACCCAGCGAATAAATTCAACGGTTATGTCCTTGGCGACCTTGACGGTGGCATTCATCATGGACAGAACCCTTTGCATCAGGGCTTCAACATAAGATTTTATTTCAATCGCTGCCCTCGCCCCCTTCTCCAGCAACATCGCCAATCGATCAAGCATGGTCAGGCCAGTGGTAATGTTCGCCTGTATACCAATACCCGTGGCATACAGAATCTTTTTCAACAAATACATGATGGCGCGGTTTACCATGGTCATGCTGTGATAGGTCAACATGAGCGGTGAGGTGGAACCCAACCACAACTCGATTTCTTTATCCGAATCCGTGTTGGGTCGCGGGATGCGTAGGAGCTCCCAGGAGGATTTAGCCATTGAATTGACATAAGTGGCCGTTTTATGGAAGGTAACGCCGGGAATCCCAGAGCTATCGATATAACAGTCGTTCCCAGGCTGCGGTACATGAGTAAATGGCCAAAGCGGGATCATGCTGACGATGTCGGTCTTGTGATAGACCCGATAAATATTTCCCGCGCCGATGCGGTTTGTCAATCGTTGAGTGAAATTACTGCCACCTACTCGCGGACTGCCAAATGTGTACAACACCGGTTGCGCAATCTTGTTATGTGACAACCAGTCTGCAGCCAGCGTTGCCAAGCCGCCTCCAAGGCTATGGCCGACACAATGTACCATTCGCGCGTTATTTTGCTCAAAATAACGTTCGATATCCTTTTTAAAGGAGTTAAAGACTTTATTAAAACCGGCATGCACAGCCATACCTGTCGACGTTGGCTGTACGCCGATATTTAGGTCTGTTAACAACAAGTCTTTGACGAAATCATCGGTTCCGCGGATCGCTAGCAGGGCATCGCCCTCGAATTCGCCTTTACCTTTGGCAATTACTCCAAAACCGGATTTGTATCGAAGCAGCATGGCACCTGCGACACCTTCAAACCGCCGGCTATTTTCTATTTGGAATTTATCTTTTATATTTTGTTTAAAGACTTCCGAAAGATCCTGCTCAGTGATGACATCATAAATTGTATCCGCAATAGACACCGCTTCTGATGGTTCTAGGATATTCATATTCCTGCCCTGTTATATTTTAGTCATATAATTATTGGAATTCACAAATTCCAATAATATTTGAGCCAAACTCCTGTTCTTTGATGCGCGACTCATCAGAAAGATCACATTTAAGCACAATCGGTTTTAGATCCTTGGATGTTTCGATTGCGGTCAATGAGTTTATTTCGCCACCCTCATCATAGTTGTGTTTGCTTGTTTTCCATCCTCTGTATTCCTTGCCTTGGTAACGAAATAGTATACTTTGTGGTACCCGCGGTTGAACGGGAACCACCTTATTTATCGAATGGCTGAACCGCGCATCGAAGTGGAATCGTCCTTGTTCGTCGGTCATCGTTGTGTAGGTGTACAACTTTCCATTATTAATCTGCGCGGTCTGGATAACCTCGATCCCCGCAATTGGCTTGCCCTTATTCATCACTACACCATTCACTTCAGAAAACAGGCATACCTTCAAAGAATCAAAAAGTCCCATGCTCCACACCTCTGTTGTGATTGCCAGGAGAAGAACCGAAATCAGTACTGATTTGTAGCGAACGTTCAGCATTGAGGCTCCATCAGGATCAATAGGTACTGCACCTGCAATAAATTTTTGTTCATATGTAATTCATTATTACGCAGTACGTCATCGTTGAATGGCAATCCGCAATCCCAGCGATACTATTGTAGGTTGCAGATCCCCCACAAAATTCTTGTGTCGAATTCCTTTCTGCTCTCTTTCTGGCCAAGATCACATTGGAGCTTTAAATCGCGACCGAGCTCGCCATTTAAATCGTAATTTCTTTTATCGATATCCCATGCCAGATACTCTTTTCCCATATGCGTCATTTTTATCTTCTGGGCAATGTAGGGTTCAACAGGCGCAATTTTGTTTATCGAATAGGCGAGCCTGGCTTCAAAATGAAAGCGCCCATGATCGTCGGTCAAGGTCTTATAGGTATAGAGCTTGTCGCTAATCTTTGCCGTTTGGACAACCTCCATCCCCACAACCGGCTTTCCCTCACTCATCACCACACCATTAACTTCGGAAAACAGGCACACCTTCAAAGAATCAAAAAGTCCCATGCTCTACGCCTCTGTTGTAACTGGCAGAAGGAGAATCGATACCAGTACTGATTTATAGAAAATTTCAGCAATGAGACTCCATCGGGGTTGATAAGTACGATGCCCGCTGCAGCTGCCGGTTACCCTGGCGGCCAGTTTATTGCCATGGTGCCTAGCCTGCCGAGAGCAGGCTGGCCTGCTCACGACGGCAGGAATTCCACCGGCACCGTCACCGTCAACGGTCCGCCCTGGCGCTTACCAAAATCAAACTGTCTTATACGAGCGACAATGGACGCCTCCAGGTCCGGGGCATTGAGCTCGCTGGATTTGATAACCACATTCGATACCTGGCCGGTGGGCAGGATGGTGATCACCAGGACAATCTTGCCCTTTAACCCGGGATTGGAGCGACGCGCCCGATTGTAGAGGGAGTACAGTATACTTTTGTGCTGATCCATGACAACGGCCACATCCTCATCGCCGCGCACGCTCGTGCCGCGACCTGCGGTTCCGGTTTTGCCCGCCGGGCCGGCGGCCTTTCCACCGCTGTTGGCGAGCAGGCCCTGGGCAACCTGCTGCTGGTTGTCGTCAAGTTTTGTGGTGCCGATGGCGGCCACGTGCGCATCCTGGCGGACGCCGCTGCTCTTTCGGCCGGTGTCGCTGGTGAGGATGCGCGTATCCACCGTGGCGGCTTCGGTGTTGGTGGGGGCGGTATTGATCTTTTTGGCCACCATAGTATTGATGTTGGAGGTATCGGCCAGCGAGGAAAGCTCTTTGGCCAGCGCTAACAGGCCGCTACCCTGTACATTCTTACGCGCCTGTTCCTCGACCTTGGTCAGCGGTTTGCGCACTTCGGGGGCTGGACGCTGAATTGGCTCCTCGGGTTTTGGCGGTTGCAGCGGCGGCGGCTTGATTTCAGGCTTAGGCGTCGGTTTAGGCCTTTCCGTAATGAACCGAGCGATGCGCTCGGGGACGACGGGGCGTTCCACCTTTTCACTCTTGGGGAGCGGGATGGAGGACATCAGCAAGCCTACGCCCAGGAAACTCACCAGTGTAAACAACGCAATCACGTTAAAGGTGTGATCGCGCGCGCTCTCCGGATGCCAACTCAGCGCCAGCTGTGTATAAGTGATGGCCGCCATTTAGACTTTACCCTTACTACCGAGGTGGGCGGCGAATTGTATCTGGGTATATTTGGCATCCTGGCAAGTGGCCAGTATTTTTCTGAGCAGCTCATAGGGTATGCGCTTGTCACCGATCACCGAGACCTCGTGGTTGAAGGGCGCGGCCGGGTTGCGCT
>JANNJF010000577.1:0-11693 GCA_031405715.1 Gammaproteobacteria bacterium
CGCCGGTTATCGTTTCGATCTGGCGGTCCAGGCGATCTACCGTTTTGTGTGGGACGAATATTGCAGCTGGTATCTGGAGTTGTCCAAACGTCAGCTGGCGGCGGACGCCAGTAGTGCAGCGCAGCTGCGCGGTACGCGCTATACGTTGGTGCATGTACTGGAACAGAGCCTGTGCCTGCTGCATCCCATCATGCCCTTTATCACGGAAGAGATCTGGCAACGCATAGCACCACTGGCCGCCAAGGCCGGGCCGAGCATCATGCTGCAACCCTATCCACACGCGGATACCGCGAGCATCGATCACAGCGCCATTGTGGAAATGGAATGGGTGCAAAAATTCATCAATGGCATACGCAATCTGCGCGGTGAATACAATGTGTCGCCGGCCCAGACACTGCAGGAAGTGCTGGTGGAGGACGCCTCGGAAACAGATAAAGCCCATCTGGCCAAACACGACCTACTGCTCACCGGCGGTGCGGCCATCGGCAGCCTGACCAAGGTGGTGTCCGTCACCCTGCTGGCCGCCGGTAGCATCCCGCCGCCGTCCGCGGTGTTTCTGTTGGGTGAGATGAAGGTACACGTGCCCCTGGGGTCTCTCATCGACAAACAGGCGGAGCTCGACCGGCTGAAAAAGGAAATCGAGAAGGTCCGCAAGGAGCTGGACAAGGCGCACGCCAAACTGGCCAACGCGGATTTCGTCGACCGCGCACCAGCGGCAGTGGTCGAACAGGAAAAACAACGGGTGCAGGGTTTTCAGGCTGACCTGCTGAACCTCGACAACCAACGGGCAAAAGTGCAGGCCCTGCCCGGCTAGTCGGTTTGAACCTGACCACTTGCCACGCCGGCGGGACGGCCGTTCCCTGCATTCTCAGTCCAGGTCGCGTCCAGCCCCAATCCGGTCACCCGACATGCCGTATTTCGCCAACATCCTGAAGCTGTAGGGTGCGCCCTACCTTCCGGCGTAGCCGGATATGTAAGACCAAACCCTCCCGCCACAGGCCGCCTTGAGCCGCGCCACGGGCTGTACTTCATGAGAGTGGCCCCAAAAACAGCTCCCTGATTCAAGCCTCTCGGGGCAACAGGGCGGCTTGGGCGCTAGCGTAGACCGCCACCAGGGCCGTTACTACCCTGGCATGGTTCTTGTAAGGTAATTGGCTGGATCATTCAGAAAACAACGACAATGGCAGCCGGGCACTATCAAGAATACGACCTTTTTACGGACAAGGTGACCAGGGAACAGGCAGACATCCAGCGTCGCGCAATCGCCGAACAGGTACAGGATTTTCTTGTGCAAAATGTGCAAGACCCCCCCGCCAACGTGCAGGTCACCCAACTGGTGCGCAGCTACACCATCGCCTTTCACACAGCGGATGGCGGCAACGGCATGGTGCTGATCTGGTCCGCGCGCAACCTGGCCTTGACCTTCCAGAGCGCTGACAGTTACCGGACACCGGAAACGAATGTGTTACATAGCCTGGAAGAACTCTTGAAAAATCTTGAGAAGATACTGCACAACCCCAGAACGTAACCACTTCCGACGCATGCCCGAGACGCCCTACTTGGCGCCGCGACGTCTGAGTTTGTACGCCGTCATGTCCTGCACGAAGGTTTGATAGGGGATGTTCGTCACAGTCTGAAATCGCAGCACGCTGCGCTCACACAGCGCATTGATATCCGCCACGCTCGATGCCTCCACCGGCACCTCCTGCATAATGCGTTGCAAGCCCAGCAGGCCACCGTGCTGAATCTTGATCAGAACGCTGTGAGGCATGGTGAGCAGGTCATCCTCCACACCAAACACCGGTAGCGCCGCCTGCTTCATATGCTGAAATAGCGACTCACAGCGCGCGTGCCCGACCTCCGATGTGCACGCCACCTCCGGTCCACCCCGCCGCACCACCGTCTTGGCCATGGCGCAGGCAAATTGTTCACTGACGAGTGTTCCGCTGAAAGGACATTTGTGTTCTACCACGGCGCCTCCTCCGGCCTGCCGACGCTACAACTCGCCCGGACGCAGCATCATGCCACGCCGCCTAATCCGGGAAAACCCTGGCCAGTGAATCCAGTATGGGGCGCGGAACCGGCAGGCTACAGCCGACGGGCGCTGGGACTTAAAAAGAGATTGTCGACGAAGAGCCGGCAGAGGGAAACCCATCCCTGGGTCACGGCCCGGCCAGCTTGCAACAGCCGGCGGGCACTACTCTTTACAGGTGGAAAGGAATTTGGCCGATGGCCCCTTGCACGGGTTGGCGGAAAACTTGGCCGGCGTTTCTGAGGCGACAGGTTTGTCTTCGGATTTCTCGGCGGATTTCTCGGCGGATGGCACAGCAGCGGCGGGCTTGGATTCGACGCGCACCTCTGCGGTGACGGGCTTGGCGGCCGGCGCGGCAACGACCGCCTCGACCGGCGGCGCCGGTTTGGGTTCGACGGGCGGTTTACTCGCCTGCGCATTGGCGGCGGCCAGTGCCGCGGCGCGCTCCCGTTCGCGTGCGAGCATCGCCTCGAGCTCCGCCGTGCGGGCGCGCTCCTGTGCCTTGATCGCCTCAAGCGTTGCCGCCTTCTCGCGCTCGCGCGCCTTGGCCGCACTTAACTCCGCGGCATTGGCAAGTTCACGGACTTTGACCGTGGCCAATGCGGCATCGCGCTCGCGCTCCAGGGCGCGTGTCTGGGCGACAGCCGCATCACGCTCGCGCTGCACTGCCTCGAGCATGGCCTGATCCGCAGAGGCAGTATTTTCCGCAGACGTCGCCGGCACTGCCATTGAAGAACCGGTAGCTGCCGTCGCCGATGAAGTAAGGTCAGCCGCCGGCGCTGGTGCGACGGGCACATCGGTGGTGGTCTTGAAATAGGTCATCACAAACAGCACCGCCGCCACCAGCAACCCGCCGGAAAATCCCAGGGTTGTGGCCACGATCCACTTGCCGCCGGTACCCACCCCTGCCGTCCGATTCTTGTAGTTGTTGTCGTGGGCCATATCCCTATCCTCGTGCACGGCCGCAATCAACGCTTCAGCCTCGCTATCGCGGGCGGCCTCGTCGGGCATGTCCTGTGCCCAGTCAGGGGATAAGGTTCCCGCCTCCTGTGGGAATTCCGTGCCAGCGTCCTGGCCTTTCGCAGCTTGGGTGTGCTCGGGTTTCTGCAAGGCGCCGGTGTCCACACCCGACACCTGGGGCTTGACCTCGGTACGCGTGACATGGCGGCTCACATGACCGGAATCCGTCACGCTGCGTGGCCACGCGTCCAGGTGCACAAGCTTGCTGATGACGCCCGCGTGCCGTTCGCGTGTTGTAGTGCCCTGCGTCATGGCCATAGGCATCGCTTCTTCGGTCATTTCGCCACGATACCCCTGCTGTTGTGCCTCCTGGGACTTACGCATCTCGCTCTTGTTCGCTCCACTACCGCCGCCAGCGGCGCTCACGGCGCGCTCCACGTTATGTAATGTTTCCGCCAGTAGCTCGTCCTCGACCCGCACGGCCGGTAATGGCGACGCGGCGGGCGTCACATCCGGGGGCGGTGAGTGCGGCGCTTTCTTCACGCCGACTATTTCCTGGGTTGTTTCTGTCTGGTGTGATGCGGCATGCACAGACTCCGACGGCATATGCGGTAAAAGACCGTGCGACTGTCGTTCACGCGCCACCTCATCCACCAGCCGCGCCGATATCCGGGAGACGCCCTCGGCATAACCATAAACCAGAGCACTGTCACACAAGAGGTTGATCAGTCGCGGGGTTCCATTGCTATAGCGGTAAACCGATTGCGCCGCGTCTTTTTCAAATAACTCCGGGTCCCCGCCCGCAATCGTAAGGCGGTGGCGTATGTAGTTGCGCGTCTCCTCCGCGTTCAAGGGCTCGATGTGATAATCGACGGCGATGCGCTGCGCGAACTGCTCGAGGTCAGGACGGCTCAGCTTGTCGCGCAGACCGGGCTGTCCCACCAGGATAATCTGCAGTACCTGATCCTTGTCCGCGTTAATGTTCGACAACATACGCAGTTCTTCCAGGGTCTCGACGGACATGTTCTGCGCTTCATCCACGATCAGTACCGTATTGCGGTTTTTGGCGTACTGCTCGATGAGAAAGCTCACAAAGGTCTGATACAGCCGGGGCTTGCTGTCGCTGCTGAAATCAAGGTTGAAGGCCATGAGTATCCAGCGCAACAACTCATTGAACGATTGGTGGGTATTGGTGATCAGCCCCACGGCGACATTGTCACCGAACTGGTTGAGCAGGTGGCGGATGAGTGTGGTCTTGCCCGCCCCGGTGATGCCGCTGATGACGCAGAATCCGGCTTGATTCACCAGACTGTATTCCAGCAGCGTCAGGGCCATCTGATGCTTTTCGCTCAGATAGAGATAGGAAGGATCGGGCAATAGGGAGAAGGGTTTTTCCTTCAGCCCGTAGAAGACTTCGTACATGGACTACGCCTCCTCGGCGATCTACCGACCCAAGCATGAATACAGCGCCCTACGTATGAGGACAAAACGACGGAGAGAGCTCGGGACGTGTGTGTTGACCTTATCTCCCTTACCTATATTAAGTGATAAGGGACCAGGCAATTTCTAATGATTCACATCAACTTTGGCTCATTCTGGTATTCATGCAGGAAAAAGGCAACCCCTTGCCCCTTTAATCCCGAGTACTAACCAGTATTGATAGTTATTTGTTATATTTAACATACAGTTAGTGAATAGTGACTGGGGACCCAACCCACAGGCGCAGACGGCCGTCCGACAACCGGTCATGGGTAAGTTCGACAGCGAGCGGGGGTGGAACTCTTTTCGATTCAATCGTCTCGATGAATAATCAGGCAGAAGCGACATCGAGTCGCGGCGCGCTTGCCTCCCCCAACCGACCTGACCGGTGCGCCTTGACTCGACGCACCGAAGAAAGCGCAGGCTTGCAAGATGGGCCGGCCCACCCGATCATAGCGGGATGCGCACTCTCGAAGAATTGCCGTTCGACAATACCTACCAGCAACTGCCGCAGACCTTCTATTCCCGACTGGCGCCGACCCCCCTGTCCGGTGCGTTTCTCATCAGCTTCAATCCCGAGGCGGCGGCCCTGCTCGACCTGCATCCCGCAGAGGGCGCGCGTCGCGAGTTCGTGGAATACCTGTCCGGCATGCGGGACTGGCCGGGATCGGCACCCGTGGCCATGTGCTACTCCGGACACCAATTTGGCCATTACGTGCCGCGCCTGGGTGACGGGCGCGCCATCCTGCTGGGCGAGGTGCGCAATACCCGCGGCGAAAAATGGGATCTGCACCTGAAAGGCGCTGGCCTGACACCGTACTCACGCCAAGGCGATGGCCGCGCCGTGTTGCGCTCCAGCCTGCGGGAATATCTGTGTGGCGAAGCCATGCACGGCCTGGGCATCCCGTCGAGCCGCGGGCTGTGCGTCATCGGCAGCAGCGAAGAAGTCTACCGCGAGACCGTCGAGCCGGGCGCCATGCTGGTGCGCCTTTCGCCCAGTCACGTGCGTTTTGGCAGCTTCGAATATTTTTACTACACCCACCAGTTCGATCAGCTGAAACTGCTGGCCGACCACGTGATCGCCGAACACTACCCGGCGCTGGCCGGCAGCGACGATCGCTACACCGAGCTTCTCCGCCAGACGACACTGCGCACGGCGCGCCTCATCGCCCAATGGCAGGCGGTGGGGTTCGCCCATGGCGTCATGAATACCGACAACATGTCGATACTCGGCCTGACTCTGGACTACGGACCCTTCGGCTTCTTGGATCAGTATGATCCGGGCTATGTCTGCAACCACTCGGACCATCAGGGACGTTATGCCTTCGATCAGCAGCCCGCCATCGGCCTGTTCAATTTAAGCTGTCTCGCGCAGGCGCTGTTACCACTGCTGCCCGGCACCCCGGACACGGCGGCACAGACGGCGCGCGCGCTGCTCGATTTCTACCAGCCGGCGCTGGAGGCACACTATGCCGATCTGATGCGCGCCAAGCTGGGACTGCTGGAGACACGCGCCGAGGACCCGAAACTCTGCAGCGACCTGCTGGAAATACTGGCCACCAACCGCGTGGACTACACCCGCTTCTTTCGTGCCCTCGGACGCTTTCGCCAGGACGCCAGCGACAACCCGCCTCTGCGCGACCAGTTTCCCGACCGCACGGCCTTCGATGTCTGGGCCGAACGCTACCGGCGGCGTCTGGCCGGCGAACACAGCCATGACGGCCAACGGGCTTTGCGTATGGACAGTGTCAATCCCAAATACATCCTGCGGAACTACCTGGCGGAAACGGCCATACGCCGCGCCCAGGACCACGGCGACTATAGCGAGACCGAACGCCTACTCGCGCTACTACGCCGACCCTACGACGAGCAGCCGGAATACGAACACTACGCGGCCGAGCCGCCGGATTGGGCGAGCCGCATCGCGGTCAGCTGCTCCTCCTGACGGGGCTGCAGCGCCATGCACGGTGTATGATCCGCCACGCTCGGCCTGACACACCTGAATATTATTGTTGACCTTTGCCGGAGACACTCCTAAAGAACATGCTGCCACTACATCGTCTGGGAACGTCGTTCATACATGCGATCTGGGGTGTTGAGCTCTCCTCCCTGCCGCGCTGGCGGGCGAAGCTCATCCGTCTGCTGCGCGGGGTCTACACCCTGGCACGGGACCTGGCCGAAGGCCAGCTCACCCTGCATGCCACCAGCCTGGTCTATACCACCCTGCTGTCCCTGGTGCCCTTGCTGGCGGTGAGCTTTTCGGTGCTCAAGGCGTTTGGCGTGCACAACAAAATACAGCCGGTGCTGCTGCGACTGCTGGAACCCCTGGGCGTGAAGGGGGTGGAGATCACGGTGCAGATCCTGGTGTTTGTTGAGAACATCAAGGTCGGCGTGCTCGGCGCCCTGGGCCTCGTGCTGTTGCTGTACACCGTGGTCACTCTGTTGCAGAAAATCGAACTGGCGTTTAACTACACCTGGCATGTCGAACGACCACGTGCGTTGATGCACCGCGTTACCCAGTACCTCAGCGTGTTGACGGTGGGTCCGGTTCTGGTGTTTTCCGCCCTCGGCATTACGGCCACCTTGATGAGCAGCGCTTTCACCCAATCGATCATCGCCGCCGTGCCCTTCGGCCACGCCATCTCCGCTTTGACCCGCCTGGTGCCCTACCTGCTGATCATCGTGGCGTTTACCTTTGTCTATATCTTCATGCCGAACACCAAGGTGCATTTCCGCTCCGCCCTGTTCGGCGGTATCACCGCCGGTATTTTGTGGCAGCTGACCGGTTGGGGATTTGCGTCTTTCGTGGTCAGCTCCGCGCGATATACCGCGGTTTATTCCGGTTTTGCCATTCTCATCATGTTTATGCTCTGGATGTACCTCAGCTGGCTGATCCTGCTGGTGGGGGCCAGCATCGCCTTCTACCACCAGCATCCGGAGCAACTGGCGGTACGGCGGCGCGATCTGCGCTTAAGCAACCGGGTGAAGGAACGTCTGGCGCTGCTGATCGTGGCCCTGGCCGGACAACGCTTTTACCGCAACCAACAGGCCTGGACGACGGAACGCTATGCCCAGCACCTGCAGGTGCCCATCGACGTGGTGGCGCGTATCGTCGACGCCCTGGAATTATATGGCCTGCTAGCGCATACCGCGGACGACCCGCCGCGCATCCTGCCGGCGCGGCCGCTGGAAACCACCCCGGTGCTAGACCTGCTGAACGTGATCCGCATGGCGGAAGAACATCACCACCTGGGTGCCGCGCAGCTGCCGGGGCACACCCAGGTCGACCGGTTGGTGGCACGCATGGATGAGGCGGTGCTGACTAGCTTGCACGGGCTCACGCTGAAAGATCTATTATTAGCGGAAGACACCGCCCAACGGGATACGCCGGTAGTCAGGGCGGGTATCCGCCGTTAGTAGTGCGGGTGAGCCGCCCTGCAGCCGGGGAACCCCACGTGATCGATGCACGGAATATATGGCACAATGGGCCAGGTCCGCGCTATGTGACGCACAACTGGAGTCAGCATGTCTATTGAAGAATTTTCCAAAGAAGAGCGGATACTCCGCATGATGAAGCGGGTACTGACGGATATTGCCAAAGACACCGTCACCCCCGCCGGCCACAAGCACCCGCTTTCCGAAAGTACCATCCAGGGTATCCGCGACTGCCTGTCGCTGATCACGGCGCGCGAGGCGGAACTCTCCGCGGAAGCCGGCCGGCCCAGCCGCGCGCGCCCACGCTACGTCGACGAACCCTCATCGTCGGTCGTGGTGCAGTTTCATAAGAACGACGGCAAGAAGAAAGACGACGAATAGGCTGGCCCGGCGCCTGCCCCTGCATCAACCGCCTACATCAATCGATAGGGCTGCTCATCCTGCAAATCGAGGATGCTGGCAATCAACCCTAAGACATCGGTACTGAACTCCTCGACACCCACCCAGCGATGGGAGCTTTCAATCACCTGGGTACCGTCGTGCATGATCACGCGCATATCGTAGACGGCATCCGCCGGCCGCTGTCCGGTGGAACGCTCAGCGGCCAGATACAGACCCGGTTCCGGATCGCCCTCGCGCACCACCGCCGCGACATAACGGTAATCTTTACCATCGCTGCTCTCGATCTCACCCAAGATCACTACGGTATAAGCACCCAGCTGATAGCGTCGCTGCGGTATGGCGGTGTCTATTTTGGGTTTGTTTTGCATGGCCTTACGCCTGTCCTGGTCAGCGGGAGAGCGCGGAATAGTCGCGCATTTTCACCGCTGGCGCAATGCGCACCTTGTCTTTAACGCACAGGCACTCAGCAGCTGTAGGGTGGGCATCGCCCACCACCAGTTAGGTATCGGCGGGATAGAGTTTGACCTGTGGGCAGTGCTTGCCATCCGGCAAAAAATCACTCAGGCTAGCGTCCATCGATACACCAACCAACTCTGCACACCACCCCGGAGGGGCAGCATGAACGACGCGATGACCCCGAAAAACGAACTCGAACAGCGCATCCTCGCGGTGCTGAACGAACAACTCAGCACCGACGATTTTATGCAGGCCCTGCACACCTCCCAGGTGTTCATGCCGGTGGCCGACGATACCCAGATCAAGAATTTTCAGCGCTCGAACAAAATCGAGCCGCTGCTGGTGGAGGTCGAGGATGGCGGCAAAGTGCTGGTTCTGTTCTCCAGCCCGGACCGGGGCAAGGCCTTCCTGGTGGACTTTCCCGACTATAAGGGCGGGCTGCTGGTGGAATTCGAATGGGTACTGCGGAATATCGAGGGTGAATACGGCATCGCCATCAACCCGGGTTGGGATTTGGGTATCGACCTGGAACCGCAGATGCTCCAACGTCTGAACTAAACCCGTTCCGGCGCCGCGACGCCCCGCCGGGCGGTAGCATCCCGCCTGCTGAGCGTGGGACCAGACGTATCGAAATACGCATTATATATATGGTATCGTGCCGCTACCGGCAAGGCGCAGCGCTATGACTGGCATGGACAAAAACGACACCAAGACGCTGACGCTGAAACTCATGGAGCTCAAAGTCGAACATAGGGATCTGGACGAGGTCATCGATCGATATGTAGAGTCTGGCCAGGTGAACGATTTACTGATTAAGCGTCTGAAAAAACGCAAGCTGCAACTGAAGGATTACATCGCCCGCATCGAAAGCCGCCTGATTCCCGACCTGAACGCATAATAAATTTTTACTATAACCACCCACTCTACTACACCTGAAGGAGCGTCAATGAAAACCAGAATCTTGTCCTACGCCGTCCTGTGCCTGCTGAGCGCCTGCGCCAGCGTCGATGCGGCCAAAGTCGACAGCGACAAACCAACACCGAGCACAGCGGATGCCAGCAAATTCGACAGCGAGCAGCAGAAACTCAGCTATGCCTTCGGCTATAACGTCGGGCAGAAAATCAGAACCGAGATTCCGCAGCTGGACGAAACAGCCTTCGGCCAGGCGCTGCACGACGCCATGACGGAAAAGGCCTCGCGCCTTAGCGATGCGGAGACCCAGGCGGTCGTCGCCTCCTACCAGAAGAAACGCCAGGAGGAAGTGGCAAAACGCGCGGAAACCAACCTGAAGGCCGGCCAGGAATTTCTCGCCGCCAACAAAAAGAAAAAAGACGTGGTGACCCTGCCCAGCGGCTTGCAGTACAAGATCATTAAATCCGCCAAGGGCGACAAACCCACCGCCTCCGACAGCGTGGTCGCTCACTATCGCGGCACACTCATCGATGGCAAGGAATTCGACAGCTCCATCAAGCGCGGTGAACCGGCCACCTTCCCCGTGAACGGTGTGATCCCCGGCTGGCAGCAGGCATTGCCGCTGATGCCCGTGGGAAGCAAGTGGCAGGTATTCATCCCGGCGGAGCTCGCCTACGGCGCGCATGGGTCGGGCAGCGGTATCGGGCCGAACGAGACGCTGATTTTTGAGATCGAGCTGCTCAAGATCGAAAAAGCCAAATAAGCCATCCAGCCCGGACGTGCTGGCGGGAAGCCCACGTCCGGGGAAAAGGGGTGCGCAAGGTACGGCATGGCGGATCATTTCCGCCCTGCCTGGCGTGCATGGCAAGCAGTGCCGTCACCAAACCCACAGACGCCATGGGGATAAACCCCGCCGGCGCTGACTGATGACCTGCAGGCTGTTATCATGGGGCATGTCACGCGGGCCAACGCCCGCTTAACCTAACCCAACAAATCAGTAACAGAGGTGATAGCTATGCAATCAATGCAACTGAATGTAGATGGCGATGGCTTCCTGCTCGACAGGGATGAGTGGTCGGAAGAGGTGGCAAAGGAGCTCGCGCAGTCCGACGGAATGGAACTCACCGATCAGATCATGCACTTTATCAATGAAGCCCGCAGGATGTACGAGGACAACGGCGTGGTTCCGCCGATACGCAAGTTCGCCAAAGAAATGGGCGTCACCACCAATGAACTCTACGACATATTCAAGAAAGGCCCGATGAAATTGATCTGCAAGTGGGGTGGCCTGCCTAAGCCCACTGGCTGCGTGTAGGCCCGCGGGCGTCACGGCGCGGCGCGCGGATTCTTCCCATCAAACCGCTATTAGACAGTCTGTGCCGGGCTGACGCCCTCCCTCCCCTTGCACGATTTACCACCCGAGCGTTCCACCGGATAACCTCCGCCGATGGCGGGCCGTCATCGGCCTGTCGCATCGAATGTTAAACAGTGCGGGATACATTGGGCCCGCGACACCTCCGCCGCTAGGGTGAATGCCAGGCCCGTATGACCGTAACCCCCCTGTTAGTCCATAAGTGCCACACCGAATCCCTGCGATTGTTACAGCGCAATCTCACACCCCACGGCATCATGGCGGCGTCCAGAACCCCGGCGACTTCAGTCCGCCATTACACCCGGGTATTCGGTCGCGACACCGGCATCTGCGCCCTCGGCATGTGTCTGTCTGGCGATGCGGCGCTGCTGCAGGGCGCCATCAACGGGCTGCATACCCTTGCCCGTCATCAGGCGGATAATGGCCAGATCCCCAAGTTCGTGGATACAGAAAAAGCCGACTCCGACTTCTGGTATCTGGGTTGCATCGACGCCACCCTGTGGTGGTTGGTCGCGGTTGATTTCGTAACGAAGCACGCACCGGAACAACGTCTGGCACAACGTCTGCAGGAGAACATCGCGCGTGCCCTCACCTGGCTGGCCTGTCAGGAGCACCCGCGCCTGTTTCTGTTGCAGCAGAACGAGG
>JANNJF010000578.1:0-6491 GCA_031405715.1 Gammaproteobacteria bacterium
CGTCATCAGCGACGTACAAATGCCGCGGCTCGACGGCTACTCCATGATCTGTCGCATCCGCGCCGCGCCGCGGATCTGTCGCGCATCGCCGGTATCCCCATCATCGTGATGACCGGGGCCGACGACGACATCACGCGCGAACGCGCCTTCGCCTGCGGTGCGAACGACTTCATCACCAAGCCCATCGATTCGACGCAGCTGCTGTCGTGCGTGCGCAATCATGCCCTGTCGGACCAGCATGGCGCTGATCTCGCCGACTCGGCCACGACCCTCGGCGAGGCATCCAATGTCGATCCGCTGACACAATTGCACAGCCGCCGTCATCTGCTCGCCAACAGCGAAGCGATCGTCGCCGCCTCGAAAAAGAAGAATGTCACTCTGTCCATCATACAGATCGGCCTGGATAATTTTACCACCCTGCGTCAGAAGCATGGTGACGATATTGCCGATCAGGTCCTGATCTGGCTGGCGCGACTGTTACAGTCCAAGACACGCAAGGATGATACCGTTGCGCGTATCGGCAATGCGGAATTCACCCTGGTCACCATGTCGTCGGGACGGGTCGAGGCGGCGGTGCTGGCCGAGCGCCTGCGCTCCGAGATCTCGGCCAAACCGTTTTCTGTCGAGGGTAAGGATATCCGCATCACCGCCAGCATCGGACTGGTGTCCATGGGCCACGATTTTGCCAATAACCTGGACGAAATGCTGGCGATCGCGCACCGGCGCCTCAAGACCGCTAATAAGAGTGGTGGCGATCGTCTTTGTGTCAGCGATGAAAAGCAAGCGTCCGCGCAGGTCGAGGAGACCATCATTGAACAACCTGGTCTGGATGCGGCGCTGGAGATGCTGGCACGCAAGGACATAGGAACGCTCCAGCCCTACGCATTGCAACTGGCCTTGAGCACGATGCCGTTGCTGGAATTCTGCAACCGGAAGTTTTCCCTCGAACTGGATATCGAAATCGAAACCATCAAGGAACGGCTGTTGCGGGACTGATGGTCGGGCAGGGCGACAAGCTGTCGCACTGCGTTGCTCCTGGGACGCAGGATTATCACCGCAGCACTTCTACGAAAAATGAGCACTTCATTTAGGGTGGGCATCGCCCATCTTCCACCGCAGGACGGAGTGCAGCGGTTTGCCGCCGCTTTTAATTAATATGGCTCTTAGGTAGGGCACTACACACTAGCTGGCTCCTAGGTAGGGCGCTACCCATTAACCGGGAGCAAGCCCCGCCCTTCAAAGACGGCCTTGCCATGGGCAGGCAGCCACGTTAGTGTCGCCGACGTTCCGCCCGTCCAGAGCGACTATCGATGCCGCAAAAAAGCCGAAGATTACTCACGACCCTGGCCAGCCTGGCGCTGGCCAGTTTAGTTGTGCTGTTGTTGCTGAATGGTGCCGCTGAAATCCCCTATTGGGGCGTGCATACGGTGATGGCCCTCGGCATGCTGCCGTTGATATTGGCGGTGATGGGCTATTTTGTCCCGGTGCTGACACGTACCGGTGCGGAGGACAAAACGGTCCTGCTATTACCGCTGCTGGCGTTGGCCGGCGGCGTGTCGGCCATGGTGGGGTTGGCGGGCAGCTCTGCCGGGTTGCTGGCCGGTGCACTGCTGGCGATGATGGCCGCCCTCGCCATGCTCGGGTGGATGCACCGACGCCGCGTCCTGTCTTTGGGTGCACCCCACCCGGGGCTCGCCTGGTATCAGGCGGCGTTATTCTTTCTCGTGCTGGGATTGCTGACGATACTCGCGGGCACAGCGTGGCCGGAGCACTGGCCGCTGTGGCGGCGTCTGCATCTGCATTTCAATCTTCTGGGGTTCGTCGGGTTGACGGCCATCGGCACGTTGCAGGTACTACTGCCCACGGCGGGCGGCTACCCCGACCCAGACGTAGCCCAGCGCTTGCGCGTGGGCCTCAAGTTCGCTGTGGGCGGAACCTTGTGCGTCGGCGCGGGTGCCGCGTGGAGTCCGCTGCTGGCGTGGATCGGTCTGCTGTTGTGGATGCTACCGCTCACGGCGTTCATTCTGGCGACGCTGCGTCAGCGCCAACAGCTACGACGCGGCGCTGCCAGCGCTCTGGCGAGTGGCTTGCTGGGTTATGTCCTGGTACTGCTCTCCGGCCTGTTGCACAGCCTGGGGTGGCTCGCGCCACGGCAGAGCGTCATGCTTTTCTTTCTCGTGTTTCTATTGCCCTTGGTGACAGGCGCGGTGAGTTATTTATTGCCCCTGTGGTGGCAGCCCGGGGCCAGCAATGACTGGACTACGCAAGTGCGCGCAGGGCTTATGCGCGGCAGCCGGTTGCGTGCGTTGATGTTTCCGGCCTGCGGCCTGTTGCTGCTGGCCGGGGCGGGTTGGGCGGTGTATCCTGCCGTCGCCACGCTGGTTGTTTTTATCGGCCAGATTCTTTGGCTGGTCCTGCGCGAGCGTAAGCCCCATGGGTGATGTTTTTTTTACGGTGAAACAGAGTCTGGCAACAGCCCATGAATGAAGAAAAAAATAATCCACCGGTCGCCAAGGCCGGGCGTCGGCGCCGCGGGTGGTTGTATGCCGCGGAGGTTTTGCTGTTCATCCTGGTGCTGGTCGGGGTGCATAGCTGGCAGACTCGCGAGCTACCCACCGGTCCGGCGCTGGCATTGGAAGGCACGCTGCTCAACGGCCAGAGCGCCTCGCTCAGCGCACTGCGGGGCCGGCCGGTGCTGGTGCACTTCTGGGCCACTTGGTGTCCGGTGTGTACACTGGAGCAGGACAACATCAACGCCATTGCGCAGGATCATCAGGTGTTTTCCATCGCCATGCAATCCGGTGCGGACAAGGTGGTACTGGAACACATGACGCAGAATCATCTGACCTTTCCCGTGATCAACGATGCCGACGGCATACTCGCCCAGCGTTGGGGGATACGCGGCGTGCCCACCAGCTTTATCCTGGATGGGTTGGGACACATTCGTTTTGTTGAAGTGGGCTATACCACCGAAGCGGGCCTGCGCCTGCGTCTGGCGCTGGCCGGTCGTGCTGGACGCGAACGTCTGACATCCACATCCATCGAGTAACCCCCATGGCCACCGGCACCACTATCTATCGCGCCACCGTGCAACTCGCCGATTCCGACCGCGGCGTGTACACGGAGCTGCGTGCCACCCTTGCGCGACACCCGTCGGAGACCGCGGAACGTCTGGTGACACGCTTGCTGGCGTATGCCTTGTTCTACGAACCCGGCCTGGTATTCACCAAAGGTATCAGCGACGGCGATCAACCGGACCTGTGGGTGCTGGACGCGGATAACCGCGTCGGTCTGTGGCTGGAGGTCGGGCTGCCGGATGTAGCACGCATCACCAAGGCCTGTCGTCATGCCACACGCGTTTTATTGCTGCTCAGCGGCCAACGCCGCCGGGTGTGGGAGGGTCTGCATCTGGCTGACCTCAAGACTGCGTCCAATCTGGCGATCTGGACGGTGGACCAGTCCGTGATCCAGAAACTCGCGGACTATCTCGAACGCTCCGTGACCTGGAGCGTGACGGTGTCCGGCGGCGTGGTGTATCTCGCGGTCGGGAATCATTCCCTGGAGACCCCGTTGCTCTGCCTGCAGGAGTCGGCCGCGACCTGACGGGCCGGCGGGCCAAGGTGGGTTTTGCCCCGCCAGCGCGGCCAGAAACGACCAACATCCCTCCATTTATATGCTTTAATTACGGCATGCACGGGGAAAACGAACACCAGCACCT
This sequence comes from Gammaproteobacteria bacterium, assembly GCA_031405715.1. Taxonomy (GTDB): domain Bacteria; phylum Pseudomonadota; class Gammaproteobacteria; order Acidiferrobacterales; family UBA6901; genus JANNJF01. Next base: position 3,719 of record JANNJF010000578.1, read on the forward strand.
CTGGTACACACGTCGCAACGGCGTAATCCGTGGGCCGTTTCCCGCACCCATGATCTCCAGCTTCATCCTCCTCGGCCGCATCAGCGACGTGGACGAGTTAAGCACGGACAAGACCCATTGGCAGACCCTGGCGAACCTCCCGGCATTGATCCCGGAGGTCATGCGACATGTGGTGACCGAAGAGGATCAACAGCGTCTGCTGATTGCGCGCATGCACGCGGACGAACGCCTGGCCGAGGGCCGCCGGCACGGGTTTCCAGACTCCTCACCGGGACACGCTCCGGCCGGGGTGCAAGAGAAGCGTCGCGTCGAGCGCCGCGCCGCCGAGTCCAACCGCTTTCGCATCCACCGCAGCCGGCGCGAGCAGCTCGCCCGCCCCATCGAAGACTCGATGCGCCATCCGGTGCTCGCCCCGCTGGTGCTGGGCGGAATCATTGTGCTGTTTTTGGGTTTATTTTTTTACCTGCGCCAGCCTACTCCCGGTGTCGCCGGTGCACCGGATTGTGCGGCGCCCGCGACACCGGGCGTCAACTGGAGTTACTGTCATATGGAAGGCGCCCAGTTGGTGCGTGCACAACTCGCCGGCGCCAATCTGAGCAACGCGTCCCTGGTCGGGGCCAATCTGCAGGGCGCCCATCTGGCCACCAGCGATCTGAGTTATGCCAATGTCGGCGCCGCCAATTTGCGCGCCGCTGACCTGCGGGCGGCCAACATGAAGGGCGCGGTGTTGCACAACACCGACCTGTCCGGCAGTATGCTGAGTGATGCTAATCTGAGTTACGCCAATCTTATTGGTGCCAACTTGAGTGACGCGACATTTAAGAATACCGACTTCAGCAAGGCTACCTGGGTAGACGGGCGTCAATGCGCCGCCGTTTCCCTGGGGGAGTGCAAGTGACGCCCCGTCGCTGACGTTTTCCCACCCGCTGTTCCTCGTTCGTCCATCGATCTTTCTGTTCGTTAGCACCCACCCCCGCTGTCCGGTGATGACCACGGCCGCCATAGCCGACTTCCCGTGTAGGTTATTTTCTGGTGTCACGATTTGACCTAAATCATATGGCCTGGTGTGGATGTCGTTTATCGTGCCCTCAGCTTTGCGCGGGACATTCACCACAGACATGGCCAAACCGATCAGTCGACGACAGTTTCTACGCGCGGATTTCCGTGCGGAATGCTCCACTCTGCGCCCACCCTGGGCGCTGCGGGAAGATGACTTTGTCGAGCAGTGCACGCGCTGCGGCGACTGCCTGCGGGCCTGCCCGCAAACCATACTCCAATCGGATGCCGCCGGATTTCCCGAGGTCGACTTTGCCCGCGGCGCATGCACCTTCTGCGCCGCCTGTCTCGGGGTCTGCGCCAGTGGTGCGCTGATGCCTCCCGCTCGGCCGTCGCAGGTATCCTCCCCTCCGTGGTTGGCCAAGGCGGTGATCGATGATCGCTGCCTGACGCAACGCGGTGTGTTCTGCGAGGTCTGCCGCGATCAGTGCGCGCCGCGCGCCATTCAGTTTCGGCTCGCAGTCGGTAAAGCCCCCGGCCCGCGTATCAACGAGTCGACCTGCAGCGGTTGCGGCGCCTGCGTCAGCGCGTGTCCCGTTAGCGCCATTCGTATCACCCGGCCGGTGGCTGGGGAGCGGAACCCATCATCTATCTAAATACCATGGAGGTGTCATGCACATAGCCGGTGTTGTGGTACGCACCCGTCCAGTGAATATCGAAGCGGTGCAGCAGCGCATAGGCCTGCTCGTGGGTGCCGAGGTGCATGCCGCCAGCCCGGACGGCCGGCTGGTGGTGACCGTCGAGGGCAGTGACCGCCGCACGGTGGCCGAAATGATTTATCAATTAGACCGGCTGGAGGGGGTGTTGAGCGCCTCCATGGCCTATGAACATTCGGACTATGATCCCAAGCAACTGGAGACGTCGCCATGAAACTGACCAGACGAAATTTCATCAAGACCCATGTCGTGGCCGCGACGGCCGCCGCTGCTGGCATACAACTGCCCGGTATCGGCACGGCCTTGGCCAAGACCGCTGACAACATACGTTGGGACAAGGCGCCCTGTCGTTTTTGCGGCACCGGTTGCAGTGTGCTGGTGGGCGTCAAGGACAATCGCGTGGTCGCCACGCAAGGCGATCCGGACGCGCCGGTGAACCGCGGGCTCAACTGTATCAAGGGATATTTTCTCTCCAAGATCATGTATGGCGAGGATCGCCTCACCACACCTTTGCTGCGCAAAAAAGACGGCAAGTACGACAAGAACGGCGAGTTCACGCCCATCACCTGGGACGAGGCGTTCAACATCATGGCGGAAAAATTCACCGCCGCCCTCAAGACCAAGGGTCCCAGCGCCGTGGGTATGTTCGGTTCCGGCCAGTGGACTGTGTGGGAGGGTTATGCGGCGTCCAAATTCATGAAGGCCGGTCTGCGCTCCAACAATCTCGAACCGAATGCGCGCCACTGCATGGCTTCCGCCGTCGCCGGCTTAATGCGTACCTTCGGTATGGACGAACCCATGGGTTGTTATGACGACATCGAGTACGCAGATGCCTTTGTGCTCTGGGGCTCCAACATGGCGGAGATGCATCCGATTCTCTGGTCACGCCTCACCGATCGGCGGCTGACGGCGGAGCACGTGCAGGTGGCGGTGTTGTCCACCTTCGAGAACCGCAATTTCGATCTGGCCGATCTCGGCATTGTGTTTAAGCCGCAGAGCGATCTGGCGATCATGAATTACATCGCCAACTACATCATCCAAAACGGCGCGGTCAACCAGGA
>JANNJF010000579.1:0-5079 GCA_031405715.1 Gammaproteobacteria bacterium
ACAACAGGAAACGATGTGCTGTCTCACCGCGTCGGCCTCGATTGCGATGTTAGGTTATTGTGGCCACAAGAATTCCTGTGTTTTCTTGCTGTCTGGATCGAACCACTCGTCAGCGGACTCCACGTACTGTGGTGTTCCGTCTTTTTTGGTTTGTACCAGACTCATTTTACCTACGGGCGCTCCATGGCGGTAACGCAATCTGCCACTGTTGTCTGCCATAATTTTACCTTCGTCGAGCAGCTTCTTGAATTTTGGCCACTCTGCGACATTGGCCAAGGTTATGACAATCTCAGTGGAGGGTTTCATGCGTGAAATATGCGCCTAAAGCGTTGAGCCGCGCGGGGCACGAACACAACAGGAAACGATGCGCTGTCTCACTGCGTCGGCCTCAAACGCGATGTTATACGAGTATTTCCTCAAGAATATTTTCCCAAAGCAGTTTGGGCGGGATGCTGGCATATCCGGACTCCTGGCCATCATTGCACTCTATTACAATCCATTCACCACTTTTAGTTTTTGCAATATCTATGGTAATGAATGGGACTTTCAATATCTTGGTGACTTTTTCAGCGACTTCCAGCCCCTTATCGATGTCGGTGTCAGAATATTTGGCAATTTGGTACCAATAGCAGCCCCACCCGACAAGTTTACCAAACCACCAGAAAGTTCTGTATTCCCTTGATGGCCGGACCTTTCCAGGCACAATCTCATTCAGTGGTGATAAATTGACAAACTTTCTAACGGCAACCTTCTGCCAGTGCAAGATAGGGTCCTTTCCGTACTTATCTCGTATTAAGATGTACTGGTCGGGATTAGCAGCAATCGCTAAATCTGGATTATGGTGGCTTGTTTGTCGCGATCCTTTAATAAAAACCGGCCAACCGAAATTCTCTTCAATTTCTTCTACTTCTGGAAATTTGTCAGTGCATACTGAGAGAGGTGTATACAGATGAATATGCGGATACCACTCTGACAGCTCGCTTGCTAATTGATGTTGGGAATGATCATTCACGAGCCGTATCCCATATTCTTTCTTTTCGGCACATTCTTCAGAATAGTTTGGAATTGCGCCCTTTCTTAGCACGCAGAGTAGTTTGCTGCTTGGAATATATGGGTGTTTGCTCGAAAAGTAGAGTTCAAAATCGAAGTCATATACTGAGACATCAATTTTTTTACTCTCAACGAGTAGTTTTCCATCAAGTTCAACTATGGTCATTTTCTTGATTTACGTATAACGTTACCCATAAGCCGCGTGAACGGAGCGCAGCGTAGTGAACGTCGGCTTGATGGGCTTGTTCGGCATCACTTTCCCTTCAAAAACTTTGGAATTGACTTCAAGTCAAAACCTAAACCCATAAAGGACGGCTTTAAAACAAGACCATCCATGAACACAGCTCCACGACCAGGATTTAGCGTTCTTGCTACTTCAAACTCCGAAAGGCTTTTGTTTCTTTTGATGTCTTCAAACAATTGGCGCATAACATTAGCTACGCCCCCGCCTGTCTGAGCAACCTCCCGCAGCGGTATTAGTACCATATAATCATTTTTTGCTCGGCCATGCCAGAATGGATCGTTTTCGTCGTTAAATTTACTTGGATGTACAGTGGTAAGTAGAATAGCTGGGAGCATAACTTCAGCTTCCTCGCCATTGATACGATGCCAAGAGAATACATCATTTTGAAAGTGCCGCCCTTCTGTGCCGAATATTATTGCTGAATCACTGCGTGAAGCAGCATCTGACATTGCCATAAAATTTTCTTCAAGGGCCCGCTCTATCTCGCCATCCCAGCTCCCGCGAAGGACATATACATAATAGTTTCGCTGTGCATTAGCAGGAAATTCCGAGAGACTATGAACTACGAGGCCCATATTATGCTCCTCTGCTATGTGGTGCCGAACGCGCCGGTACCGGCACGCCGGAAGGCGCGTCCGGTTGGGCGGACGGTTGGGCGAACTAGTTGTAAACGGCAAGGACATTGAAGGTTTCCTGTACCATACTTTCCTGCACAGAAGGGCTGTGATGGTCCTTCTTAGCTGCTCTACGCTGCAAGGCCGCAATCGTGTAGGCGATTCTCCGAAAGAGAGGCCGCCTACCGTTGATATAGAGTTGCCACAACGCCTCATGTAGTTCATTCATGGAGAGAACGAGTCGTTGCAACTCATGAAGATTTGTCTTGGAGAATAGCTCATCCGATTTCTGCCGAGAAGCAGCGCCACTATGGGCAAAGATCTTGTGTCGAATCTTCTCGTATGCCTTTTCATATACCGTTCTCTTCTTTATCGCATAACGCCGAAGGCGTTGGAAGTCTGCTTTGGTCGGTACATATGCGTCTTTGACGTAGTCGTTTATCCAAGTAACCCCAGGTGATTGTTTTGCTTTCCGTTTTGCTAGGGCTGACTTCGAGAAGATTACTGGATTCTGTATAGCTTCTCGGAGAAGACGATCGAGACTGTGGTTCTTCGGGTTCCGATCGAATATGCGACCTAGAGCTATGAACAGAGAGGATTGAAGGGCAGCTAAGCATGTGTTCCAGAATAATGGCGTGCGATTAACGCCTCGAAGTCTCTTGGTGCTTCTACCTGCACAGGCGTGAAAAGAAATCCATGCATACAGAAACTGGGTAGCGGCGTTACTGTCACGACGCAATTGTCCGAGTTCTCGCTCAAAACGTGCCTCTGGACTCATGGAATTCGTTTCGCCTAACAGTGTTAGACCGCATGCCGTAATTTACCCACAACTACTGCATGCGGTCTACGTCGATTTACCTGGTTAAACGCTACCACAGACACCCAATATTGGGTAGGACTCCCACCTATCTATTATTGGATACTTATACAGAAGGACAATCGAGTCCGGGCCCACTACCCCCCCCGCCTGTCACACAAACACATCCACAACGAATGACTCACGCGTCACACAGATACACCAAATCGGCGTCAACTCCCGCCTGAACAAACGCCGTTACTGCAAGCTGGTGCAGAACAACCCGTTATTAGGCGGTGTGGGTGGGTGACGTATCGTTGGCGGCGGCGGCGGTATACAAGCGCATTGGGGATACATGGCCGGCCATGTCATGGCGGATTTAATTCCGGCGAAGTCCGTCAGCGAACAAGGACACACATCCTCTCCCGTCGCCCGCCGACACCCGGTTCATCACGTCGCGTAGGGAGGTCGTTGTCAGGCGCGTTGAATTTTTATCTGCCGATAGGGCGTGGTCTTCAGGCGTTCGCCCATGCCGCTGACACCGATCTCCTCGTCCGTGAGATAACAGGCCGGGTCCTCCGCCCAGGGGTCACCGGTGAGCTGATGGGCACGCACCCGGGTATTGCCGCCGCACACGTCGAAGTACTGACACGCGCCGCAGCGGCCCTTGATCACGCGCGGGTTGGCCTTGAGGCCGGCCATGAGGGGATCGGAGGTGTCCTGCCAGATCTGCGAGAACGGCCGCTCGCGCACGCTGCCCAAGGGGTAATGCCACCAGAAGGTATCCGGGTGCACGATGCCCAGGTTGTCGATGTTGGCGATATTTACGCCGGAGGAATTGCCGCCCCACTGCGCCAGTTTGGCGCGCATGTGTGCCTCCTTCTCGGGGAAGTGCTTGCGGACCCAGTAGAGCAGATAGACGCCGTCGGCGTCGTTGTTGCCGGTAACAAACTCCTTGTGCAGACCACGCTGCACATAGTCCCAGCAGGTGTCGAACAACAGGTCCATGGCGCGGCGCGTAGTGTCCAGCAGCACATCGGTCTTGCGATTGATGTTGCCGCGTCCGGCGTAGTTGAGATGCGACAGATAGAACTTGTCCACGCCTTCGTCTTCCATCAGCTGCAACAGCTGCGGCAGTTCGTGCGCATTGTCCTGGGTCATGGTGAAGCGCATGCCGACCTTGATGCCACGGGCGTGACATAAACGGATACCGCGCATGGAGGCATCGAAGGCGCCGTCGAGGCGCCGAAAGCGATCGTGGGTCTGCTGTATACCGTCGATACTGATGCCGACGTAGTCGTAGCCCACGGCGGCGATGTCACCGATATTACCCTCGTCGATGAGGGTGCCATTGGTGGACAGGCCGACATAAAACCCCATGGCCTTGGCGCGCCGGGAAATTTCAAAAATATCCGGGCGCAGCAGCGGTTCGCCGCCGGACAGGATCAACACCGGCACGTGAAACCCCTTGAGGTCGTCCATGACGGTATTGACCTCTTGCGTCGTCAGTTCACCGGGAAAGTCCTTGTCCGCGGAGATGGAGTAACAGTGTTTGCAGGTCAGGTTACAGCGCCGCACCAGGTTCCAGATGACCACCGGGCCGGTTGGGTTGCGCTTGGGGCCGAGGGGCGTGGGGTTCGCCAGTTCCTGCAGGTATTGCGAGATTCGGAACATAGTAGTGCAGCCTTAAGGTTATAGGTAGCGCTCAGCCGCTGATGCGCAAACCGGTTTTTTTCAGGATACGCGAACTGAACAACACGTTGTGACCGCGGGCCTGCGCGCCCAACAGATCGGCAATCAGCTGCACCTTGCCCAGCACCTCATCACGGTCCTTGCCATGCACCATGGCGAACAGGTTATAGCGCCACTCCGGCAGAAAGCGCGGCCGGTGATAGCAGTGGCTGACGAAGTCCAGGTCGCCGATCTTGCGGCCCAGGGCGGCGACGTTTTCATCCGCCACGTCCCACACCGACATGCCGTTGCCCCGGTAACCCAGGGCGTAATGATTGGGCACCACGCCGATGCGGCGGATGACACCATTCTCCAGCATGCGGCGCAGGCGCTGCATGACCGTCTCCGGGGTAAGCCCAAGCTGTTGTGCAATCGCGTGATACGGCTGGGGTACACGCGGCAGACCGCCCTGGGTCGCGACGATGATGGCGCGATCCGTGTTGTCGATGTGCGCTGCCTCGGCATCGTCCGCGTTCGCCCGCGCATTGCTCGAATTAGAATTCATGATGTGCCTTTAAGCATTTTCTGGTTGCAAGGGGCCTTTCTTGGCATCTTGGCGGTTTAGAATCATATTCATTTCGCTAGAGACTCCTAGGGAACCCCTGAGCAAATCCCCTCTCCCCCGCGCATTTCGGGGGAGAGGG
>JANNJF010000580.1:0-10071 GCA_031405715.1 Gammaproteobacteria bacterium
GATGTACCGGGAAGCGGCGGACTGGCTCGGCTCGGGGCCCGTACCGGAGCTGCTGGAGCGATGATGTTGCTGAGGCTCGCGGTCGCGACCGGGATCCTGTTTCTCCCCGGCGCCGTCGTCGCCAGGGCGCTCGGCCTGCGAGGCGCAGCCGTGACGCTGGCCTGGTCGCTCACGCTCCTCTTCGGAGCGCTGGCGGTGACGTTCGTCGCCGGGGCCTCGCTGACGCTGGCTGGACCTGCAGGGCAAGCAGGGCGTCGTGGTTAAATTCATCGGTTATACCGACAACGCCCCCTTGGCGGGTCGCGAGGAGCGCATCTACGGCACCGCGGTCGGTTTGTCCAAGGCCCGGGCGCGCCGTGCCGCCCTGGCGGTGCAGGATGCGCTGAAACTTCCCACCACCGCTATCGAGGTCGATGGCAAGGGTGCCGTGCGACCCATCACGTCCAACGATACGGAGCGTGGCCGGGCCCTGAACCGGCGCATCGAGGTCGAGTTCTGGTATGACGATGCCTTGCAGGAACTGCCGGACGAGCCGCAGATCTGTCCCGAGGCCGCCGGCGCCGAGACGGTCACGCGGGTGTATGTCCCGCCCTCGGGCAATATCCCGCCGATCTTGTTAGAGAGTGGCAAGCCGGTCATCGTGGTCGGCTACTCCGACCGCCTGCGCAACCTCATGGCGGAGGTGCGCGACAAGGCCAATGTGCGCCTGCGCTTCATCGGCTATACCAGCAACGAACGCCTCGATCGCCGCACCGCCATGGTGTATGGCGATGACATCGGGCTGTCCGCCGCACGGGCGCGCCGGGCGATGGACGCGGTGAAGCAAGAGCTGGGCCTCCAGGATGCACAGGCGGAATTCGAAGGGCGTGGTTTTGTGCAGTCGGATGACGTGGTCAACGCCGGCTTCGTCACCTCCGATATCTCCCGCGTGGAGGTGGAGGTGGTGTATGACGAGCTGGCGCTGCTGGACGATAACGATGCCCTGGACATCACCCGCCTGACCCGGCCGGTGACGCCTAAGGACCCCCTGGCGCTGAACACTATGCGCATTACCGTCGATGGGAAACCCGTGGACGACCCCAACAAGAGCATCGCGGACATCCAGCGCTGTACCGACATCGCCCTGGACAAGGCCGATATCCAATTCAAGTTCGACAATCTCGAGCTGAAGCCGCGCCTGAATGTCACGGCCTGGCCGGCCACCCTGCGCTATCAGGATAATATCAAGGCGCCGGATTCGGATAACCGGGTGCGCTTCCGCATGTATACCAATTACCTCAGCCTGATCGACAAGGCCGAGGTGCGCATCTTCGACGGCGCGCAATCGGCGCGCGACGTGCCCATCGCCGTGGTCCCGGTCAACAAAGACGGCTTTAGCGAATGGCCGGCGGACTTTAGCCATTACCAAGCCCCCGCACACGAGCTGAAATATGTGCTGCGCGTCTACGCCAAGGACGGGCGTTTTGACGAGACCCAGCCCCTGTCCCTGTGGCTGGTGGATGAACTGACAACCGCCACCCAGGATGCCGACGCGGCCAAGGAGCAGCTGGTGGGCTACGGCGAGAACCGCCTGGGCACGGAAGGCATCGCCAAACAGGGCGGCACCATCAAGGTCTACGGCAGCAGCATCCCGGAGCAGCACAGCGTGTGGGTGGCGGGCCGCGCGGTGCCGGTGGGCAAGGACGGCAAGTTTGTCGTGGAGGAAATTCTGCCCCAGGGCAAGCATACGGTAGAGGTGGCGGTGATCGATCAGTCCGGCAGCGGCGAGCTGTTCTGGCGCGACCTCGAGTTGAAGCAGAGCGATTGGTTTTATGTCGGCATCGCCGATGTCACCGTGGCCAAGGACCATACCACCGGACCGGCGCGGCTTGTTACCAATGATGAAACCCACTACAACAATGAACTGAACGTGGACGGCCGGCTGGCCTTCTACACCAAGGGCAAGTTCGGCAAGGGCTGGGGCCTGACCGCGAGCGCCGATACGTTGGAAGGGCCGACGGGGGATCTGTTCAGCAATTTCCTCGACAAGACACCGGGCGCCTTGTTCCGGCGCATCGACCCCGACTACTACTATCCCACCTACGGTGACGACGGCACGGTGGAGGACGGCGCCCCCACCCTCGGCAAGTTCTATGTGAAATTGCAGAAGGATCTCAGCTACGGCCTGTGGGGCAGTTTCAAGATCGGCTACGCCGACAACGAACTGGCGCGCGTCGACCGCGGTTTGTACGGCGCCAATCTGCACTATCAGACGCCGGCGACCACTTCCTTTGGCGAACAACGCTTCCTGGTCGATGGTTTTACCGCGGAACCCGGCACGGTGGCGGGGCGCGATGAATTTCTCGGCACCGGCGGGTCGCTCTACTTCCTGCGCCACCAGGATATTCTGACGGGGTCGGATCGTGTGCGCGTCGAGATCCGCGACAAGGATTCCGGCATCGTGATCGGCGTCAAGAATTTAACACCGGTGCTGGATTACGATATCGACCCGCTGCAGGGGCGCATACTGCTGACGCAACCCTTGTCCTCCACCGTGTGGGACAATCTACTGGTGGCCAGCGATACCACGGGCGGCAACCCGGTGTATCTGGTGGTCGGCTACGAATACACCCCGGGCTTCAGCAACCCCAGTACGCTGGCGGTGGGCGGCCGTTCCCATTGGTGGCTGAACGATTACATCAAGCTGGGCGTCACCGCCGACAAAAACGAGGAGGCCAACAATAAAAGCAGCCTCGGCGCCACCGACCTGACCTTAAGGTTGAGTGCCGAATCCTGGATCAAGGTCGCCCAGTCCAGCAGCGAGGGTCCGGGGGTCGCGTCCCTCGCCTCCAATGATGGCGGTTTCAACTTCACCCCCATTGGCCAGGTGAGCGGCACGAACATCAGCGCCGACGCCTCCCGCGTCGATACCAGCCTTGGCCTCACCGATGTCTTTCCCGGTGCCAAGGGCAGGGTGACGTTTTACACGCAGACCTTGGATGCCGGTTATTCCGCCCCGGGTCTGGTGACGACCACCGATACGCAGCAGAACGGCGGTGCCGTGATCCTGCCGGTGACGGAACGCATCAGTGTCAACGCCAAGGCGGACAAAACCACCCGGGTGCTGGGACTCAATACCAGCGCCAGTGAACTGGATCTCGGTTATCAATGGACCGATCACTGGTTGTTGAGCACGGGCTACCGCAAAGACAGCCGCCAGGATGATTCATTGGTCGTTCCCTTGACCCAGGTGCAGGGCGACCGCACCGATGCGGTGGTGCGCGCGACCTACGACTCCAAGACGCGCTGGACGGCCTACGGTTTTGTGCAGGATACCCTGGACACCACCGGCAACCGGGAAGACAACGGCCGGGTAGGATCGGGCGGTGCCTATCGTGTGACGGATCGCTTCCGCGTGAACGGCGAGGCCTCCAGCGGTGATCTGGGCGCGGCCGGCAAACTCGGCACGGAGTATCTGTACACCGACCGGACTACCACCTACCTGACCTATGCCCTGGAGAATGAGTCCACGGATAATGGTGTGCGTGCCAAGAAGGGCAACATGATCTCCGGTTTCAAGACCCGTTACTCCGACAGCGCCAGTGTTTACCTGGAGGAAAAATACACCCACGGTGATGTGCCCACCGGACTCACGCATTCCGCTGGCGTGGACCTGGCGCCGGTGGATCGCTGGAATTTCGGCGCCAGTATCGATGTCGGCACGCTGCGCGACGGCCTCACTGGCGCCACCATCGAACGCAATGGCACCGGCCTGCGGGTCGGTTATGGCGTGGACGCCATCAAATTCTCCAGCGCTTTCGAGTATCGCGTGGACAATACGCAGAACCCGGATCTGTCCGTGACCGAACGCACGTCCTGGCTGATCAAGAACAACCTGAAATATCAGATCAGCCCGGTGTGGCGCTTCATCGGCAAACTGAATCACGCGGAAAGCCAAAGCTCCCTCGGGGCATTTTACGATGGCAATTACACGGAAGCGGTGCTGGGCTACGGCTATCGGCCGGTCAGCAACGATCGCCTCAATACCTTAATCAAATATACGTATTTTTATAATCTGCCCACCACCGACCAGGTAACGACCGCCAATGTGCCGGTGGAATTTGTGCAGAAGAGTCATGTCATGTCGTTCGATGTGGTCTATGACCTCACGCAGCGCTGGACCCTGGGCGCCAAATACGCCTACCGCCTGGGGCAGGTGAGTCTGGACCGGGTGGATCCGCAATTTTTCGATAGCCGGGCGCATCTGTACATCGTGCGTGCCGATTGGCAATTTATCCGCCGCTGGGACGCCACCCTTGAGGCACGTATGCTCGACCTGACCGATGCGCAGGACACGCGCAGCGGCGCGTTGGTCGCCCTTTACCGGCATGTGGGCAACCACATCAAGGCGGGCGTTGGTTATAACTTTACCGATTTCTCCGATGACCTGACGGACCTGAGTTATAAGAGTCAGGGTATTTTCATCAACGTCGTCGGTAAGCTCTAAAGGGCGGCAGCCCCTCCCGTGTCAGTCCTTTTTAGATACCCCTAGATACCCCGTCCTCCAGTTCCGACTCGCTTGCCTCCACTTTAGTCCGCCTCGTTCGATAGCCGGCAACTCGCTGAATTAAGAGAGATTATCTCGCTAATATTGACAATCGAGTTGATAATTTTGACAATAAGAGTCAATAACCTTTACAATTAATCCCACTATGCTTGACAAAGCCACCCTGCGCCAGCGTGCCTTGGCCCTCATCGCTGAGGACGGCCACGGTGTGGCCGGGCGTCTGGCGGCGGAATTTGGCCTGTCGCGACAAGTGGCCAACAACCACCTGCAGGCGTTAGTGCGCAGCGGGCAAGCTGACCCCGAGGGGAGTACCCGGGCGCGGGTCTATCGCTTGGCCAAAATGTATGAGGCGGTGCGCAGTTATCCCCGGGCGGGTCTGCGGGAAGACATCGTCTGGCAGGAGGTGTTTGCGCCCGCCTGTTCCGATCTGGCGGAGAATGTGCGCGACATCTGGCGCTATGGCGTCACCGAGATGGTCAATAATGCCATCGACCACTCGGGGACGGCGCAGGTCCATGTGGGTGTGCGTAGAAATGCGCTCTATACCGATGGTTGGGTGGCCGATGACGGCGAGGGCATCTTTCTCAAGATTCAACGGGCGTTCGGTCTTTACGACACGCGCGAGGCCATACTCGAACTCGCCAAGGGCAAGCTCACCACGGACCCTGAGCATCACTCGGGCGAGGGCATCTTTTTCGTGTCCAAGGTCTTCGATGCGTTCGACATTCGCTCCGGGCGCCTGCACTTCATGTACGACCACGGCACGCTGGATGTGTTGATGGAGCGTCCCGCCGATGCAGCCGGGACACTGGTGCTTATGCGCCTTGCCAACGACAGTCCGCGCACTGCCATGTCGGTGTTCGACGAGTTTGCGGCGCCGGAGGAATACACGTTTGCAAAGACCATCGTGCCCGTGCGGTTGGCGCAGTACGAAGGCGAGAAGCTCGTGTCGCGCTCCCAGGCAAAACGACTGGCGCAACGGTTCGAGCGATTCCGTCACGTCGTTCTCGACTTTGAGGGTGTCGCCGAGATCGGCCAGGCGTTCGCGGATGAGCTGTTTCGCGTCTTTGCCACGGCGTACCCGGGTGTCGTGCTCGCGCCGATCAATATGACGAGCGCAGTGGCGCAGATGGTAAGCCGTGCGAAGGCGGGTGCCGCATAAAGGGGGTATGGGGAATTTTCGGTGCCTGCCCCTCACGCTGAAGAACGGAGCGCCGCCCACAGCCTGTGATTGCCCGCGCTAGCGCAATATTGTCTTGACTGAAGGGCCCATTTTACGCTTAACTTCCAGGCGCCTAGCACCGTCGCGTATAGCCAAGACCAAACAAAGAACAGACGGGTTGCCACCGGCAAACTTCTTCGTATCTCTGGAATCTATTTAGATGAGCGTCCCTGCCAGCGGCACCTCCCAGTTAGCCGGATTCTTCAAGCAACCCTGGATATTGCGTTTTCTGCCGTTTCTCGCCTGGATCGGTGAGCTGCGCGACACCAAGGTGTTGCACGCCGACCTGATCGCCGGCGTCACCGTGGCGTTGGTGTTGATTCCGCAGTCCATGGCCTACGCCCAGCTCGCCGGTCTGCCGGCCTATTATGGCTTGTACGCGGCGTTCCTGCCGCCCATGGTGGGGGCCCTGTTCGGCTCGTCGCGCCAGCTCGCCACCGGGCCGGTGGCCGTCGTGTCGCTGCTGACGGCGGCGGCACTCGAGCCGATTGCGGCCAGCGGCAGCCCGGGTTATATCGCCTATGCCATCAGCCTGACGCTGATCGTCGGCCTGTTCCAGCTCGGCCTCGGCCTGCTGCGCCTCGGCGTGGTGGTGAACTTCCTGTCGCATCCGGTAGTCGTCGGATTCACCAACGCCGCGGCCGTCATCATCGCCACCTCGCAGCTCGACAAGATCTTCGGCGTGCGCGCCGAGAAGGCCGAACACCATTACGAGACGGTGTGGAACACCCTCGCCGCCGCTGTCCAGCAGACTCACTGGCTGACTTTTTTCATCGCCGCCGGCGCGTTTGCCATCATGATCCTGCTGCGGCGCATCAATCCACGCCTCCCCAACGTCCTCATCGCCGTGGCCGTCACGACGGCGCTCTCCTGGCTTATCCACTTCGAGCGTCTCGAGACCGTCGTCCTGGCACAGGTGCAGGACGCCGCCGTGCAGGCAGTGGTGCGTGACGAGCTCGCGCTCAAGCAGGAGATCCCGCTGCTCGACCAGGCCATTATCGCAGCGGAACAGAAATACAAGGACACACACGCACGCTTCGGCACCGATGACTCGCGCACCTTGCTCGCCCAGCACGCCTTCGATACGCTCAAGCTCAAGCGCGAGCGACGCATCAAGAGCGTGAAGGCCGACATCGACGAGATCAAAAAGATCCGCTTCGAATATGTGCCCGCCCAGGACAACACGCCCGGCCAGTACTTCCTGCGCGGCCACGCACCGGAAGGTACCGACATCGATGGCTACAACTGGCGCATCCGCAGTGTCGACGGCGAGAAACTCGTTATGAACGGCGGTGGCAATGTGGTGGGCAGCATCCCCAAGGGCCTGCCGTCGGTAGAGCTGCCAAAGTTCGATCTCGGCGTCTTCCTGCAGTTGCTGTCGGCGGCGATTACCATCTCGCTGCTCGGCTTCATGGAGGCGATCTCCATGGCCAAGGCCATGGCCACCCAGACACGCCAGCGGCTCGACGCCAATCAGGAACTCATCGGCCAGGGTATTGCCAACATCCTCGGCAGCCTTACCCACAGTTACCCGGTCTCCGGTTCGTTTTCGCGCTCGGCGGTGAATCTCAGTGCCGGTGCCATGACCGGATTTTCCTCGGTGGTCGCCAGTTTCGTCGTGCTGGTGGCCCTGCTGTGGCTGACACCGCTGCTCTATCACCTGCCGCAGGCGACCCTGGCGGCGGTCATCATGCTGGCGGTGGTCGGCCTCATCAACGTCAAGGCCGTCCTGCACGCCTGGCAGGCGAACAAGCAGGACGGTATCGTCGCCATTGTAACTTTCGCGTTGACTCTGGCCTTTGCGCCGCACCTCGACAAGGGCCTCCTGATCGGCGCGGGTCTCGCGCTCATCTTGTACCTGTACCGTACCATGCAGCCGCGCGTGGCACTGCTCGCGCGCCATCCGGACGGTACCCTGCGCGACGCCGAGGCGTACGGCCTGCAGACGTGCAAGAATATTTCCATGATCCGTTTTGACGGTTCGCTGTATTTTGCCAACACGTCTTATTTTGAAGACAAGGTGCTGGAACGGGTGGCGGCCAAGCCTGACCTGAAATTTGTCATTGTGGTCGGCGATGGTATCAACGAGGTCGATGCCTCCGGCGAGGAAATGATTGGTCACCTGATCCAACGCCTGCGCGGCAATGACATCGTCATCTTGTTCAGTGGCATCAAGAAACAGGTGCTCGATATGTTTGACCGCACGGGCTTGAGCGGCAAGATCGGCGCCGGCTGTTTCTTCCGTACCGAGGACCAGGCGCTCAGTTATGCCTGGAAGACGCTCGGTGACAATCATGAGGCCGATTGTCCGCTGAACGTGGTGTGCCCGGTAAACCTGACAAAATAACCCGTGCGTGCGGCGACCGCCACCCGCCGCACGCAGGGCAGTTAGCAGAAACGGGGGAGAAGTTTGGGTGAGGGGGTCATCGGTCTTGGTCCCTCATCCTGTCCTTCTCCCCGGAGGGGAGAAGGACCCCAGGGTTTTGAGCGGCGGAAAGCGCTGATGGCAAACATAAGTTCCAAGCTGTACGGCGCACTACACCAGCAGGCATGCAGGTAGCAGGACCGGTAATTGACAAAAATTTGGCCAATACCTAGCATAGCCGGGCATCAGCTTCTTCAGTAAGAGAAATCGAATGAAAATTGATGAACCGACATACATTGATTTTACGCCCATAGAGTTATGGCGGCTGGGCGTTAAAAATTCACCAAGGCTCGACAAAGTGAGAGTTCCACCGCGACCGCCTGGTGCCACGGTTGATATTCAGACTTATACCAAAAACGGGCAAGAATGGGTAAAAGCCGGAACGGGAGGTGTTTCATTGTTTGACGGAAAAAATCCAAGACTTGATGGAACGCATTGGTGGCGCATCCCTGCCAACAGTCCAATCCCCACTGAGCTGAAAATCATTAAGAACCACAAAGACAGAATAACCGGTTTAACACACTACCGGATTGAACCAATTTTTGACTTGCCACTGCATCTCTTTATTTATCTCCTAACCATCTTTGCCAAGAATGCAGAAAGGGCATTTTCAGCAACAGATGAACATGAGACAGTAAAATCATGAAACTTGACAGCTCTGCGCAGCGTTTGCTGATGACAGCCCTTAAAACGCAGATCGAAACATGGAAAAACCTGTCGAAATCAGGCACGTTAACCGAAGAAGATAAGGCGGATTTGCAAAACGATATTGGATACGCTTACACGCTACTAAGCGAAATGGAATCGAGTTATTACAAAGAGTTTGGGTCTGCTACAGAATAAAGCTAACAATCGCTTCCAGCTGACGTCGGCGCTGCCGCAGCTGAAGCGGAGCGTGTGAATTCGACACCCCGTCGCCGTTTGGCCTGATACCACTCCGCACGGCGCGACATGATTCCTTGATAAGGGGTACAGGTAGTTGGCACTTAGTGGTTTTGCCTATTTCGCGGTGCTGTGCGCACTCGCCTCCGGCGTGGCCGCGCTCGGTGCCGGCTTCCATCGCAGGGGCTTCATGCGTGGCGTCTCGTTCTGGCTGCTGGCGGCGAGCGGTGTGTGCGCGATCGTGGCCGGTGGCTGGGCGCTGATCGCCGGCCTCAAGCTCACGCAGCAGTTGCCGCTGGGTCTGCCATGGCTGCAGTGGCACCTGCGTCTCGACGCCTTGTCCGGATTTTTCTTTGCCGTCGTCGGCGTTCTGCTGGTGGCCGTGAGCCTGTATGCGCCGGCCTATGTGCGCGAGTTTGAGCGCAGCGGGCAGCCGCTGGCGGTGCTCGGCCTGTTCACCGGCCTGTTTGCCGCCGGCATGTTGCTGGTGCTGCTGGCGGACGACGCCTTCGCCTTCATGGTCGCCTGGGAGCTGATGTCGGTGTCGAGTTATTTTCTCGTCACCTACCAGCACCAGAACGCCGCCAACCGGCGCGCCGGCTTTCTCTATCTGCTCATGGCGCATGTCGGCGCGCTCGCTATCCTGCTCGGCTTCGGTGTGCTCGCCGGCTTCGCCGATGGGACCGAGGTGAGGGCCGCGGTGCAGGGATGCACCGGTTGCGGCTTCGGCGGCGCGTTCACCTTCGATGCCATGCGGGCCGCCAGCCTCACGCCGCTGTGGGCATCGATCGCCTTCGGCCTGGCCCTGTTCGGTTTCGGCATGAAGGCCGGTATGGTGCCGGTCCACGCCTGGTTGCCGGAGGTTCGAGGACCGGTCTACCTGTCCGTCTTCGCCGGCGTGCCCGCCATACTCCTGATTGTGGCCGCCGTCGCCTGCTGGTTGCCTGCGCGCCGCGCGGCGGCCATTGACCCGATGGTCGCGCTGCGACACGAGTG
>JANNJF010000581.1:0-1632 GCA_031405715.1 Gammaproteobacteria bacterium
GGGAAGAGACCGCCCGGTTCCAGGGCTCAATTCGCGACCAGGGTGGGTCGGGCGGTCTCTCCCCCGAAGTGCGCGGGCCCCCTTCGGGGAGGCAAACACCGCATGGAGAGGGGACTTGTTCAGGGGTTGCCTAACGAGCTAACGCGCACCCGCTATTCGTGCCGGGTCCGCGCAGTCTCCACTCCAGCATCGTCAGACGGTCGCGGCCGAAAAAACGTTCATCGTTATAGATCAATAACGGTACGCCGAAAATGCCTTCGGCCGCCGCGGCCTGGGTGTGCTGAAAGATCGTTCGCGCATAACACGCAGCGTGCGCGCGACGCAATATCAGATCGGCATCTCCCCCGGCCTGCACTATGCAATCGGCCAGCACAACGGGGTCGGCGATGTCCCGTTGCTGGGCCCAAGCCGCATGGAACACGGCCTTGCGAAACGGTTCAAAGATTCCCTCTTCCTTCGCAACCAGGGAGGCCGCCAGGGCGGGACGCGCGTTGATCGGCCAGGGTTTGGGGATGGCGATGGGTGTGGCGTAATACTCGGCACAGCGGAATACATCGTGATTGACGTAACGGCGCTTGGCGGGGGAATAGATGTCGGCCTCTGCCAGCCGCAACAGTTGCACCACATCCAGCGGGCGCCACTCGGCCGCTACCGAGTATTCGACAGCGATGTGGTCGAAGGCGGCGGAAACAAAGTAGGCGTAGGGTGAGTAGTAATCGAAATAGATGATGACGCGGTGCTTCGCCATGTGTTGTTTCTCCGGTAACCATAGGGCTACGTGGCCCTCGTCACGACTGTGCTGGAATATTGTGAATGACATAAACCGTGGCCGTTTTTGGAGTGCGGGGCTCGCTCCAGCTATTACAAAGCGGCGGCAAGCCGCCGCACTTCCTACGCATACCAGATTAATGGCGTGAAGACCTGGTCGCGACCCGTTTCTTGCGCTGTGTTGCAGGTTGGTCGGCGTCGAGCTGGAGTGCCTCCCAGGCGAGCATGGAGTGTTTGCGCGCGCGCCCCCAGTGATATTCGCCCAGGGTACCCGCGGCACGAATAACCCGGTGACACGGAATGAGGTAGGCCACCGGGTTGCTCCCAATGGCCGAGCCGACGGCGCGCGCGGCACGCGGCGCGTCGATGGCGCTGGCAATCTCGCCATAAGTGGTGACGGCGCCCGCGGGTATGCGTAATAAGGCCTCCCAGACTTTTATCTGAAAGTTTGTTCCGGGCACGTAGAGGTCGAGCCTCTGCGGAGGCTTGGCGTGCTGTTGTGGAAAAATGCTCTCGACCACCGGCCCGGTGACGCGTGGGGATTTGATGAGTCGCGCGTGTGGCCAGCGCTGCGCCAACTCCGCCACGGCAGTTGCCAGCCCGTCGGTCAAAAAGGTCAGGCCACACACGCCGCGTTCAGTAACGGCCAGCAGGCACTGGCCGAAGGGGCTGTCGTGCACGCCGTAGCATATCGTGAGGCCGGCCCCACCCAGGCGCAGTTCGCCCGGACTCATGCCGTGGATATTGATCATGAGATCGTGCAGGCGACCGGCGCCGGACAGTCCAGCGGCGAGGCTGGTTTCCAGTACTGTGTGGGAGCAGCGCAACAGCCCTGCGGCGTAGTCGGCGGTGAGGAACTGCGTA
>JANNJF010000582.1:0-6949 GCA_031405715.1 Gammaproteobacteria bacterium
AGTCGGTGAGGACGGGGCGGTTCAAGGGGTCGTAGGTGTATTTGACGGTGATGTTGCGGGCGTCGGTGTGGCTTACGACGTTGCCGGCGGTGTCATAGGTATAGGTGGTGGTGCCGCGGTCGGGGCTTATTTCTTGTAATAGGTTGCCGAGGTCGTCGTAGCGGGTGGTGGTGGCGGCGGTGTTGGGGCTTTTGACTTGTTGGACCTGGTCTTGGAGGTCGTAGGTGTATTGGGTACTGCCGTTGAGGAGGTCGGTGGTGTGGAACAGGCGGTTGAGGGCGTCGTATTGGTGCGCGGTGCTGGCGGTGCTGGCGACGGCGGTGTGGTTGGGGTCGATTTCCTTCGTGAGGTTGCCGACGGCGTCGTTGATCAGGGTGGTGAGGTTGCCGCCGTGGTTGAGGGATTGCACGCGGTTACGAATGTCATAGGCCTGGGTGAGGCTCTGGGCCTGGGTGCCGTCGGGGTTTTTGGTGACGGTGCGGGTGCGGTTGCCTTTGAGGTCGTACTGATACTCCACCCGGTTGTTGAGGCTGTCGGTGATGGAACGCAGGTCTTGGGCGGCGTCGTACCCGTAGGTATAGGTCAGGTTGCCGGGGGAGAGGGATACGGTCTTGACCTGGCCGTCCGGGGTGTAGGTGAAGGTGCGTGAGGCCGTGACACCGGCGGTGGTGGTCAGCGTCTGGGAGGCCACACGGCCACGGGGGTCGTAGGTGTAACGCGTCACCAGACCATTCGGATCGGTCATGGACTGCACGCGGCCATCGGCAAAATAGCTGTTGTAGGTGGTGGTCTGGCCGAGGGCGTTGGTGACGGTCTTGAGCTGGCCGCAGGCGCTGCCGGTGGTGCAGGTGTAGTAGGTGAGCGTGGTGAGGTCGTCGATGCCGTTCATGCCGGGGTCGCTGGGTAACCGGGGGCCGTTGATCGTGGCCGCTTGGCCTTGGGCGGTGTAACCCAGGGTGACGGTGCGGGTGACCGGTGACCCGGCGGGGGTGAAGCCGCTTTGGGTGATGGTCGTGGGCAGGGTGGGGAAGCGGGTGTCGGTGTAACCGAGAGTCGTGCGTTTCTTGGTGCTGCCGCCGGCCACACTCGGGGATTCGATCACCGTGGGGAGGTCGAGGGTGGGGCTGAGGTATTGATACGTGGTGGTGCGGGTAGCGGCCGTGGTCACCGGGACGCTGCACGTGCCCGTTCGACCTACGGTCTGACTCACGCGCTGATTGGTGGTGTTATAGAGGCTGGTGGTGACGCGGCCTTCTTCGTCTTTTTTGCAGGTGAGGTTGTTGTTGGGGTCGTAGGTTTGGGTGAGTGACTTATTATCACTTTGATTAAGCTTGCCGATGTAGTTCTTCAGGCCAAGGTTGACAGCGAAAGTACGAACTTCTTTCGTACCAACCGGATCGGTGACAGTCGTTTGGATCGCTGAATCATAATTGAAACTGTATTTCTCCTGTGCCATACCATTACTGGTGACTGCGTGCTGGGTGACAATCGCTTTACCGGTAGTATTGTAAGAGTAGGTCGAGAAACGTGTGATGGCACCAGCACCGTTGTCATAGGAGATACCGGTCATGTGATGTGGAAAAGTAACGTACTCATAGTGGTAAAGCTTGGCAGTGCCGTCAGGATATGTAACTTTGGTCAGGTTTCCAATGGCATCGTAGCTGTATAGGTACTGACTGCCGGTAGGCGTCGTGAGGGTGCTGACACGATTACCCGCGTTGTAGATAAAACCGATTGTATGACCAACGCTGTCCGTGACCGAAGCAAGCAGACCGTTTGTATTGTAGCTGTAGCTTCTTATCTGGCCGTTGCGTTCAGTCTCGTTCTGAAGCTTGCCATTGGCATCGAAGCGTTTCGTAGTGCCATCGATCGAAGTTAGTGTGTAGCCCGCTGTGTCCTGGATGAGTGTCAGCTTGGAATCGGAACCGCCGACCCACAGCCCAGAGGCATTTTTAGTGAACGACTCGCCCCGACCATCGCCCCGCCGTACGAGCAGCACAGAACCACCGAGCTCCAGTTTTGCATGGAATGTCGAGCTCCACCCAAATCCCATGCTTCCATCCTTGCCTAGTAAACTGTTGTAGGCACGCGAGAAGCGCAGTTGACCGTCGCCACTGCGGAAATCTTCCTCTTCTAGATATTTGTTGCCGGTGGCAGGATCACAAGGGTTGCCGACTTTACAGGATCCACCACCAAGATTTTTTTCCTCATCAAGCGTACATATTCCCCAAGGATCATAATAGCGGCCGTTGCAATTTCCACCAGAGTTTGCATTTGTACAATAATTATAGGCAATGCCACTAGCAGAGTTGGTGGCGCTCACCAAGGTATAAACATCTCCGTTATATTGATTGTGAACTGGCCATAGCTGTAACCAGTAATCGGTATACACCTGGTCATAGGTGGCGTAACAACCGCTGGGCGGGGTATTGTAAGGACCTCCCAGATACTTATACCCAGCCTGTGCATCGAGGCATGCAAAGAGAAACCCTGTACACAAAATCGTCGAAAATAGTCGACAAGCGTTGTTCATGAGTAGGTTTATATGAATAAATCTGGCTGCGCCGACGAACCGTGGATTTTGCAGAAAGTGAAACATCACAATCTTCATCTTCATAATCTTTTGAAGCGATAGTGTCAGACTTGATGAAGCGCCAACACGCAAACTTGGATTCGAAAACATACATCCTCCCAGATGTGTAAACTAAACGATCTACGTATGCTGATGGTTTTTCTTCCTGTGCCAATGATCGCTGATTTTTGTTGTAATCATTCGCGCACCAAGAATACAGACAGGCTGCGCACAGGGGACCGGTAGTGAGTAATTATTATTCCCGAGTCCCTTCATTGATTCTTTTGTTCAATTTACAGTGCAGCCTACGCCCCTCTTCATCAGACGGTCAAGGGGCATGCACGCCGCGGCGGGTCAAAAGATCTCTATCCTGTGCAAGCCGTTTCATCGGCGCGCCAGGTCCGGGTCAGACCGTGAGGAAGCTGCGCAGAAATGCGTTGTTTTCAATCAGCAGGCGGACCGTCACGTGGGGTGATGCGCTTTGCGTGGGACACTGAATGTCAGGGACATGGGTCGAGGGGCGCGGGACAGGTAGAATATGGGACACCCACCAATTATTTAACCCCTGCCAACGTCCTCTATGTTAACAAGTGCCATCAAAAAACCGCCCGCAACTCAAAGGTCGCGGGCGGTTCATGTGCTAACGCAAACTAAGCCGAGACGCCCGTCCTACCCACGTCCTGCCCCGCATCACCTTCGACACTCAGCACTTGCATGATCCGCTCCACCTGCGCCTGCATCGCACGCCCCTGTTCCAGCATGCCGTCGCGCACGTGTTTCAGCTCGTTCAGGCGGTCTTCCAGGGTGTCGCTGGCCTTGTGGATGCGCTTGATGCTTTCCAGGCGGCGGCGCAGCTGCACCTGGTGTTCGCGGACCTGCGATTCCATGGGTGACATGATGGTCTTGAGCCAGTTGTCGGCGTCGCGGTTGGCGGTGGCGATGATGGCGCGGATGCGGGCCACGGCGGATTCGTAGAATTTCTTGGTCACGGATTTCTGTTCGGTCATGAGCAGTGACATGCTGTTGATGAACTGCATGTGCTTTTCTTCCACGCGTTTGATCTCGCGCATGTACTTCATGATCGAGAAGCCGCTGGGTTTGATGCTGCTCAGGCCGTGCTCGTCCTGGAACTTCTTGTACACGCCTTCCATGAGCTCTTTGATCTCCTGGGACTGCTTGGCCACTTCGTTCATGGTGGCGTGCACGTCTTTGAAGAAGTTCTGCATGCTGGACTTGAGGCCGGCGGTGGTCAGGCTGGTCTCCATGTTGCGCTTGGTCTCGGCGATCAGCTTGTCGATGTTCTTCAGGTTCAGGTGCGAGTAGAGCACGTTGGTCTGTTGCGAGAAGATGCTGCGCGTGGCCTGGAAGCGTTGCAGGCTCTTCTCGAAATGCTCTTTGTCGACCTTGACCTTCTGCATCATGTGGTCGATCACGTCCATGTTCTTGCCGCTTAAGCCCCCGAGTTCGTCCATGTGTTCCTGCACGCCCTTGAGGCGCTGCTGCACGATGGCGCGCATGCCCTTGATGATCTCCACCAGGTCCATGCCGAGGTTGTCGCGCACGATCTCGCGCTTGGCGGGGATCATTTCCAGACCCAGGGCGTTTTCCAGCAGGCCGATACGACTGCGTTCCAGTACCTTTGCGTCGTTTTTGATCTTGCCGTACAGGGCCTTCTGCGCCGACACCGGGTAGATGTTGTGCGGACTGATGTTGAGATGGCGGGCGGTCTCGCTGATCTGGCGGTCGATCTCGCGGTTGACCTCGTCCCAGTCGCGCAGCTCGTCCCACAGGCCGTCGATCTTGTTGAGCACCACCATGCGGCCCTTGCCGGGTCCGCCTTTGGGTGTGCTGATGTAATCGTGCCACACCTGGATATCGGACTTGGTGACACCGGCGTCCGCCGCCAGGATGAACAGCACCGCGTGGGCGCTGGGTAACAGCGACAGGGTCAGTTCCGGCTCGGTACCCAGGGCGTTGAGGCCCGGGGTGTCGAGGATCACCAGGCCCTGTTCCAGCAGCGGATGGGGGAAGTTGATCATGGCGTGACGCCATTTCGGGATTTCGACCTTCCCGTCCTGGGTCAGATGCATGCCGTTCTGGGTCTCTTCCTCCGCCACGTGCAGGCCCATGGCCTGGGCCTGTTCTTTGGAGACGGTCTTGATCTCGGCGATATGCTGCAGCGCCTGGGTGACATTATCCGGTGACTTGATGTCCAGGGGGACGGTGATCCATTCCTCAGGGAAGCCCTTGAGTTCCGACACGGTGGTGCCGTTGGTGCGGGTCTCGATGGGCAGCAGACGGATAAAGGGCTCGGTATTGCGTTCGTACATGAGCTCAGTGGGGCACATGGTGGTGCGCCCGGCGGCGGAGGGCAGTACGCGCTGGCCGAAATTGGCGAAGTAGATGGCGTTGATGAGTTCCGACTTGCCGCGGGAGAACTCAGCCACGAAGGCGACGTACAGCTTGTCGTCCCGCAGGGTGGACAGGACCTGGTCCAGGCGCTGGTCGGCATGGACGTCGGACAGTTCTTGGGTCTGCAGCCAGCCGCGGAAATCGGAAATGGCGCTGAACAGCCCCTTGCGCCACGTGCTGTATTCTTCGAATTGCTGGTCTATCTGGCTCATTATGGTCCCCACCCTTTTATTGAACTTTACCTAATAACAGGATCATTAGCAGCAGATAAGTAGCACCGGTTAAATCCCATGCCGACCAATGGTCGTCCCATACCGATGATCGGTGTATTTCTGCTTGCCCAAAGCCAGCAAAGCTTGGATAAAAAGCTAGTTGAATCAAGGTAATTATGCAAGTAACTTAAAGTGAATATTCAGTTTTGTAGGGTGGGCATTGCCCACCACATAGGGTATCCCTGGACACCGCGGGTGGGCGATGCCCACCCTACCGGTGCCAAATCTTTTAAGTAAGTGCCTTTCAGTTTGGGCGGGGGTCAGGTTTGGCAGTGGGGACAGAAGAAGGCGCTGCGTTGGCCGAGGCGCAGGCCGCGCACCGGCGCGTCGCAGGCAGTACAGGGCTCCCCGGCACGGCCGTACACGTGCAGGGTCTGTTGGAAATACCCGGGCTGGCCCTGGCTGTTGCGGAAGTCCCGCAGGGTGGTGCCGCCGGCGCGGATGGCCTTCTTTAGCGTCCCACGGATGGCCGTCACCAGCAGGAGATAGCGGGCGAGACTGATACTGCCGGCGGGGCGTTGGGGCCGGATGCCCGCATGGAACAGCGCCTCGTTGGCGTAGATGTTGCCGATGCCGGCGACGATTTTGGTGTTCATTAAAAAATCCCGGATGGCGCCTTTGCGTCCGCGGGATTTTGCGTACAGATACGCGCCGCTGAAGGTGTCGTCCAGGGGTTCCGGTCCCAGGTCTTTCAACAACTTGTGTTGCAGGGGATCTTTGCGGGTCCAGAGCACGGCGCCGAAACGCCGCGGGTCGCGTAGCCGCAGACATTCGCCGCTATCCAGGGTGATCTCCACATGCTCGTGTTTTTCCGCTGCCTGTCGGCAGTCCGACACCCGTAAGCTGCCGGACATGCCGAGATGCAGGATGAGGGTGCCGTGATCAAAGCGAAACAGCAGATACTTGGCGCGGCGCGTGACATCGATCAGGGTGTGGCCGGTCAGTTGCTGCGGGAGGGAGGCGGGCACCGGCCAGCGCAAGTGCCTGTTGTATACCCGCACGGCGCGCACTCGCTGTCCTTGGACGTGCGGGCGGATGCCACGGCACGTGGTTTCGACTTCGGGCAATTCCGGCATGGTTGGCGGGGCGGTCCTAGTCGGGCTTGAGTTCCAGCAGGCGTGTGCCCACGTCCTCGGGGAAGTGGTATTCCAGACCCTCGTCGGCACGATAGAGAATGAGCTCGGGTTTGTGGGCCAGGATACCGATATCCAATTCCTTGAGCGGGCTGTCGGCACTGAAGCGGAGGATGATGTGTTCGAGCACCGGCTTGCCGGAATACTTGCTCACGGACAAGGCCTGGGCGTGACGCCATTCGTCCACCAGGGTATTGATGCGGTCGCTGCTGAGGTCTTTGTTGGCCGGTGTCATCTGCCAAGTGCCGTTGGTGTCCAGCACGAGCTTAAATCCTGGCAGGCTGAAGGCAGCGGGTTTCAGTCCGTCGTCGAGCAACTGATGGCTGAAGAAATCCGCCGGCGCCAGGGCCGCGCCGGAGAAATAACTGGCATTGATGAGATGGACCTGACCGCCCACCAGCACATAGTACTGGGGGTTGATCGGATGCATGGCGCCGAAACGGATCTCCTGCTCGTTCAGCCAGACCCGGGTCTGGGGTTGGTCGAGCCCGTATTGGACGAGGTCCGCCGTGGGGGCATCGAAGTGGCTGGCGCTTTTCGCCGTGGCCAGGCCCAGCAGA
>JANNJF010000583.1:0-3026 GCA_031405715.1 Gammaproteobacteria bacterium
GCGATCGGCGTATTCCCACCGCTGGATGACACCCTGTACGACTACGGCGTGGCGCTGAAACTGCCGCTATATGCCGGCGGGCGTCTGCGTCAGGGCGTGGTGCTGGCGGGCCTCGGCAAGGATATCTCCCTCGAGCGCGAGCGTCTCGGTGCCCAAGGTCTGATCTACAACGTAAGCTCGGTCTATATGAAAATCCTGCACCTGTCGGCGCTGGTGCAGGCCTATGATGCGCGCATTACCTCCATAGAGGCACAGGAGCGGCGGCTCGCTTTGCTGGTGCGTGTCGGCCGGACACCGAAACTCGATCATCTCAAAGTCAACGGTCTATTAACCAAGGCGCGGCATGATCGTCTGCAGATCGACAATCGCCGGCGCGAGGCGTGGACCTTACTCTATCAGCTTATGGGCGAGAAGCGACCGGTGGAACTCACCGCCGTGCAGGCCTACGCGCCCGCCCCGACGCCGACCTGGAGCCTGGACACGCTATGGCAGGACGCATTGGCGCTACGGCCAGAACTCAAGATCGCCGAACAGCAGACCGTGGCAGGGGCGGCACGGGAAAAGATCGCGCGTGGCGAACGCCTGCCGTCGCTGGCGGTGGTGGGGGGTTATCGAGAACGCAGTGGCAGCGATCGGCAATTTGTCGATGATTGGAATGTGGCCCTGCAACTGTCACTGCCGTTGATGGACGGCGGCGTACGGCGCGCGCACGTCGACGAGGCCGCACTCACGCGCGCGCAGGCGCAGCAGGCCCTCGAGGAAACACGCCTGGAGATCAACAAGCAGGTGCAGGACGCCTGGGATGGACAGGCCGAGGCGGCATCGCGCCTGGCGGTGACCGAGACCAGCATCGCGGAGGCGACCGAGGCGCTGGCCATCGAAAAGCTCAAGGTCGAACAGGGCGTAGGCGTCATCACCGACCTGCTCGCTGCCGAGAGTGCGTTGCTCACGGCACAGGCCGACCGGTTGCAAGCGCGCTTCGATCTCATCATCGCGCGCTTCAATCTGCTGCGTGCCAGCGGCGCGCTCAGCCAGGAACGCGTCGCCACCCTGGTGGTACCGGATAGCGGCAATACAGAGGAGAATAACAAACCATGAAGCCCGCCAAGCGCGCGATCATCGTCGGACTGCTGGCCGCCGCCGGCCTTGCGGCCTATGTCGGCGTACATATTCTCAACGGGCGAGGCAACCACGGCATGTTGGCCTCCGGCACCATAGAAGCCACCGAGGCACAGCTCGGTTTTCAGGTTCCGGGACGCATCGATTTCATCGGCGGGCACGAGGGCGACACGGTAAAGCAGGGTCAGCTGCTGGCAAATTTGGATACGCGCGAGACCGCGGCACGCCTGGCACAGGCGCGCTCCCAGGTGGCTCTCGTGGCGCTGCGTCTGGCGGAGGCACGACGCGATCTTGAACGCAACAAGACCTTGCTGGCCGGTGGTGCCATCGGACAGGAGGCGTACGATAAGACTGCCCTCAGCGTCAACGTAACCAGCAACGAACACCATCAGACGCAATCGGCAGTGCACGTCCTCGAGGCGGTACTGTCCAACATGAACATCCGCGCCAGTTTCGACGGCGTCATCACCGTACGCCACCGCGAACCCGGCGAGATCGTTGGCGCCGGCGCGCCGGTGCTGACGGTGATGAACCCGGATGACCGCTGGGTGCGCATCTATATCCCGGAGAATCACATCGGTGCCGTGCGTCTCGGTCAGAAGACGGCGATCACCACCGACACTTGGCCGGGTAAACAGTACGCCGGCACGGTAACCTACATCGCCACCCAGGCCGAGTTCACGCCGAAAAACGTGCAGACCGCCGAGGAGCGGGTGAAGCTGGTGTATGCGGTCAAGGTGCGTATCACCGATGATGCGAAATTCGAACTGAAGCCGGGCATGCCGGCGGACGTGCGCCTGGAAGCACCGGCCCCGTGAACGCCAGCGCACCCGCCATTCAGGTGCAGGGCCTTTCCTGTCAGTTTGGCGACATCCGCGCCATCGAAGCGGTCAGCTTTACGGTGCGGCCCGGTGAGTTGTTCGGTCTGGTTGGCCCGGACGGCGCCGGCAAGACTACGTTGTTACGCATGCTCGCCGGCGTGCTCAATCCCAATGGCGGCGACGCACAACTCTATGGTGTGAGCGTGGTGCGTGACGCCGAAGCGGTGAAACATGAAATCGCCTACATGCCGCAGCGTTTTGGTCTGTATACCGACCTCACGGTCA
Source organism: Gammaproteobacteria bacterium (assembly GCA_031405715.1). Classification (GTDB taxonomy): domain Bacteria; phylum Pseudomonadota; class Gammaproteobacteria; order Acidiferrobacterales; family UBA6901; genus JANNJF01. The sequence continues at coordinate 2,226 of JANNJF010000583.1, forward strand.
TGGAAAACCTCGACTTCTATGCCGACCTGTACGGAGTGACATCGGCGCAACGCCGCACGCGCCTCGAACGACTGTTTCATTTCTCCAATCTTGGGCCCTTCAAGGATCGTCTCGCGGGCGCGTTGTCCGGCGGCATGAAGCAGAAACTGGCGCTGTCGTGCGCGCTTATTCATATGCCGAAAATCTTACTCCTCGACGAGCCGACCTTCGGTGTGGATCCGATCTCGCGCCGCGACCTGTGGCTGATCGTGCACGAAATGGTGGAAGAGGGCGTCACCGCCGTGGTGAGCACCGCTTACATGGACGAGGCGGAACGCTTCGATCGCGTGGCCTTGCTGCACGCGGGTCGCGTGCTGGCCCTGGATACGCCCATGGCCCTGCAGCAGACGTTGACCGGGGAGGTGCTGGTGATCGAGGTGGCAAAACCCCGTGCCGCGCGCGATATGCTCCGGCACACTGCGCAGGTGCGCAGCGTGACCCTGTTCGGCGACAAGCTGCACGCGATCGTGGCCTCCGCCAGCGCCGACGCGCCGGTGCTCGCGCAGGCACTGCGAACCGCCGATATTCAGGTGCTGTCGATGGTGCGTGCCGAGGCCTCCCTGGAGGATGTCTTCATCGAGCGCATGACCGCTTCCACAGCGGCTGCGCAGACTGCCACAACGACCACATGACCGCGCCATCCGTCGCCATTGCCGTTTCCGCCGAGGGGCTGACACGTGTGTTCGGCGACTTTGTCGCCGTCGATCGTGTGACGTTCGAGGTGCGACGCGGGGAGATATTCGGTTTCCTTGGGCCCAACGG
>JANNJF010000584.1:0-4300 GCA_031405715.1 Gammaproteobacteria bacterium
GAATTACGGTATCGGCGTGGGGGCTTTGGCGACCGGTGCCTCGGCGGAGGCGAGGGTGGCGTAGGTGGCGATGGACAGCCCGAGCGCTGCTAACCTGATGATCTTCATTTGTATTTACTCCCCATGGGTTTTTTAAAGGTGGATTCGATGCAGGGGACCCGGTTGGCGGGCCTGGACCCCGTACAGACAGGTAAACACTTGAGGACGGCGTTTATTCCCGTGGAAACGGGGGAGGGGCATCTTTTTTTTGGGGGATGGCCGGGTGGAGGTTTGTTTGAGGTTTTGGGTGACGCCCATCTCCTGGGCGAAAACACCGAACTCAGTCCGGCTACTGTTGCTTGGTTACCTGACCGGTGTGTTGTTCCTGGCGGATGCCGGGTTGCGGCGACTGTCTGCGCAGGGCGAACCGGGCAAGGGACGCATCGTCGGCGCCCTCGCCCTGGTGTTGCTCGTGCTGGTGCCGCTGCACCTGCTGCCGGCGGCTTACACAGTCGTGTGTACCGGCGGGTACGTATCCGGGAAGCCGGATTGTTCCCTGGGGTATGAAATAATTTTTAAGTATAGGGATGCGTTGGGATTGATGCAGTGGTCGTAGTGACGACAACCCGTCCCTGGGTTGCCGGCGGAGGTGTTACCGGTGGGCCGGACCGGTCAGAACTGAAAATCGGCCTGCAACCAGATTTTGTCGATCTGCCGTGCCAGCGCCGCCGCGGCGTTGCGCGCTTCATTCAAGGCGTTCGTGTCACCGTTATAACCGGCATATTTTGCCGTGAGCGTGAGTTGTTTGCCGGCTTTCCTCGAGGCCTGGGCATTCCACTCGGTGCCGTAGTCATAGCCAAGATAGTCGGAGGAGAAGTTGTGATAGACCACCAGCAGGTTGGTACCCAGCCAGGTGCCTCCGGCGCTGACAAAAACATCTTTGATGCCGTCCTTCGGTGTGGTCAGAAACTTATCCGCCCAGCCGTTGAAGGCGTGCAGGGTGGCAAACGGCGTGGCGAAACCGTAGATGCCGTCGCCGCCCAGCAGTTCGTAGTTGAATTTGAGCTGTACACCTCCGAGATCGACGCCGAGCATAGCGTAATTATAATCGGCGGCGATGGCGTCGGTGCCATCGGCATACTTGTCCTGTTTGGCGTATTCCGCGGTATACAGGAGTTTCATCCCACCCAGCGGGGTGCTGCCATCGAAACGCAAGCCGAGGGTTTTGTTGGAAGCCGTAAGCGGAAAAGGCTGGGCCGGCAGGTAATCCAGGAAGTAGCCATAGCCCACCACGCTTCCGGCCTTAAGGCCCTTATACGCAAGATTGAGAAAATCGGCATCCACCTTGACGTCGCTCAGGCTGGGGTGCAGCTCGCTGAAAATGCGATTGACGTTGGTGACATGGGCGTAGGAAACGCTGGTCGACGGCAGCGAGGTATTATTCAGGGAAAAGCCGTCATAGGTCTGCTCGTTCTGGCGCCAGCCGACGTTGCCGACAAAACGGTGGTTGTCATAGACGATCACCTGACGCCCGTACCGCAGCGTGGTAGCGGGCAGCCCCTTGTAACTCAGGTAGGATTGGTTGATCTCGGTGCTGGCCGGGTCGGCGACCACCGGATACTGAGTGAGCCCGTTGATCGTGCTGTTGTAGCGCTCATTGCCGACCACGTGCACGTCCTCGAATTGCAGGAAGCCGCCGAATCCGTGGAAATCATCGGTGGCGTAGCCCAGCTGGGTACGCAGGGTGGAGGCGCGGGCCTTGTCGGCAAAGCCTTCCTGATCCACCCATTCATAACGGTAACGCAGTTGTCCGCTCACCTTGCCCGCGGTCAGCGCCTCCGCCAGGGTGTCAGCGGCTTGCGCCATGGGTGTGAGTGCCGTGAGGCAGGCCGCCACGAGGGTAGAGTGCGCGAAAGATACAGAGGTGTTGCACGACTTGGTTTTCATGATGATTACCCGCTCTTATAAGGATTGTTGGTTGGATTTGATTGAGTTTGTCTGATTAAAATTTGTCTGATTAAAGTTTTTCCGGGCTCCGCTTCGGCTGGTCGTGGCAGCATGCGCAAGCAGAAAGGCCGGCATAGGAAAACACCTCACACCGCCACCTTGTGTTCCTTTTCATACAGGAACCGCAGCACCTCCGCGCGCAGACGCAGGTAGCGCGGGTCCTGCATCAGCGCCAGGCGGCTGCGCGGGCGCGGCAGATCGACATCCAGGATCTCGCCGATGGTGGCGCCGGGGGCGCTGTGCCCGGGACGCCGGGACGACGCGTCCGTGCCGGCTCCCGTGGTCATCATGACGATGCGATCGGACAGCAGCACGGCCTCGTCCACATCGTGGGTCACCATGATCGCGGTGCAGCCGTTGGCCGCCACCAGGCGCATCAGCTCGTCCTGCAGGTGCGCGCGTGTGAGGGCGTCCAGCGCGCCCAGCGGTTCATCCAGCAACAGCACCTTGGGTTGCATGGAAAAGGCGCGCGCGATGCCGACACGTTGCTTCATGCCGCCGGAAATCTCATGTGGCATCTTGTGCGTGGCGTGGGTCAGCCCGACCAGCTCCAGCGCCGCGTGTGTGCGTTCCCGCAGCTGCTCCTTGCCCTCGCGCTCGCCGAACACGCGCTCCACCGCCAGGTAGACGTTGTGGAAGCAGCTCATCCACGGCAGCAGCGAGTGATTCTGAAACACCACCGCGCGGTCCGGACCGGGGCCGGCGATCTCGCGGCCGGCGCACAGCAGCACACCGCCGCTTGCCTCATCCAGGCCCGCGATCAGATTGAGCAGCGTGGATTTGCCGCAGCCCGAGTGGCCGATGATGGAAACGAATTCGCCCTGACGTATCGTGAGGTTCACATCGCGCAGCGCCACGAACCGGCCCTGCTTAGTGTCGAACACCTTGTGCACGTTTTCCAGCTGTACGTAACGGTTCATAACCACTCCTTCAGTATTCAAAGCGTTTGGCCAGCAGGATCAGCAGTTGCTCCAGCAGCAAGCCGATAAGGCCGACCACGAAGATGGCGATGATGATGTGTTCTACATTCAGGTTGTTCCATTCGTCCCACACCCAGAATCCCAGGCCGACGCCGCCGGTCAGCATCTCCGCCGCGACGATCACCAGCCAGGCGACGCCGATGGACAAGCGGATGCCGGTCATCATGTACGGCAGCACCGCGGGAAACAGGATGCGTGTGAAGACCTTCCACTCCGAGAGTTTCAGCACGCGCGCGATATTGAGATAGTCCTGCGGCACGCGCTCCACCCCTACGGCGGTGTTGATGATGATGGGCCAGATACTGGAAATGAAGATCACCCAGATGGCCGCGGGCTGCGCCTCCTTGAAAACGTACAAGCCAATCGGCAGCCAGGCGAGGGGCGATACCGGTCGCAACAGACTCATGATAGGCGCGGTCATTCTGTTGAGGAAGTTGAATCGCCCGATCATGAATCCCAGCGGTATACCGATCACCGCCGCCAGACCGAAACCGATGGCGACACGCGCCAGGGAGTGCAGCACGTTCCAGCCGATGCCCTGGTCGTTCGGGCCCTTCTGATAGAACGGGTCGCTGAACACCTGCACCGCCGAGTCCCAGGTCTGGAGCGGCCCGGGCAGGTCGCTCACAACAGACACCTGTGCCCAGGCCAGCACAAACAACACCAGGCCCAGGGCTGGCGGCACGAACCCGCGCAGGCCCGACGCCAGCGCCGTGCGCAGACGCGACGGGGCCGCCGGCAGCTCGCTCGCCGCGGCCGGCAATGCAGCGGATGCAACCGCCGTGGGCGACGCTATCGATAGCTCCATCGCCTGCGGTATAACCATCTTTATTTTCGGCCTCGTCATGACATTCCCCTTGCTGTTACACCTTGATCTTGAAACCCGCGGCATACGCCTTGGGGTCCTTGCCATCCCATACCCCGCCATCCATGAAATTGACAGTGCGCATGGCACTGGCCGGTAGCGGCACTTTCGCCTGCGTCGCCGCCTGCTTGTACAGGTCGATCTGATTCATCTGCTTGGCGATCGCCGCATAATCCACGTCCTCCTTGAGCAGGCCCCAGCGCTTATGCTGGGTCATGAACCACATGCCGTCGGACAGATAAGGGAAGTTGACCTTGCCATCGTTGTAGAACTTCATGTAGTTGGCGTCCTTCCACTTTTTACCCAGGCCGTTTTCATATTCGCCCTGACATTTAACCACACACTGTCCAATTTTGTTATTTGGCAATTTACATTTTGTCCCATTATCGCAGGCACCGCCGAAAAAAGTCTGACAATCCTCAACTGGAGGATTATCACAGTGACCAGCTTGGGTAGTGAAATTGCCGCC
>JANNJF010000585.1:0-1833 GCA_031405715.1 Gammaproteobacteria bacterium
TTCTTTACGTCTTTCTTTGCTTTCATGGGTCACCTTGGGTTAAGAGTATATTCTCTTAACGGGGTGTCCGGGAATTCGGGGTCAGATCACTACGCTTGCGTCGAACAGGGTATCGCGATGCTCTCCATCGTTTTGTACAGAGACCGTGCCGCCCACGCTTACGTGGAGATCATGCATACCTTTGTCCGGCTAAGGTCACAAACGGTGACCTTAAATGCCAGGCGCGGACAATATCAACACGCTAGCCATATGCCTTCATTGTTCAGTGTATTGACCAATTGTAGTTTATAAACTACACTAACCATGCTCGTTATTCGAGAATACCTGACGCCAGACGGCAAGGTGCCCTTTACTGATTGGCTTAACGGCCTGCGTGACCGGCAGACCCGGGCGCGGAGTCGGGCACGGCTCAACCGAGTGCGTCTTGGCAATTTCGGCGATTGCAAACCGGTCGGCGAAAGCGTGTTTGAACTGCGAATGACTTTTGGTGCAGGCTACCGGGTGTACTACGCACGCGGGCATGAACATCTGATCCTGCTGCTCGGCGGCGGCGACAAAAGCACTCAAGCCCGGGACATTGAAAAAGCCAAAGCCGCCTAGTCCGACTACAGGAGTAGAAACGATGGCTAAAAGCAGATCCTACGACGAAACACTGAAAGAATCCTTGAGCGATCCGGAAGAGGCGGCGGCGTACCTGAATGCCGCCCTCGAAGAAGGCGATCCCGCGGTGTTTCTGCTGGCGCTCAAAGATGTGGCCAACGTCCACGGCGGTGTCGCCCATGTGGCGCAGGCGGCGAAACTCAATCGCGAGAGTATGTACCGCATGCTGTCCGAAAACGGCAATCCCACGGTTAACAGCCTCAACGCGCTACTGCACGCCCTGGGTCTGCAGTTGGCCATTACGCCGACCCACTCACGCGCATCGGCGGCATAAAAAGGGATCTGTGGGCGCCCGGCAGGTCGGTTGCTTCACCATCATCCGGAGCGCGGGAGCAAGCTCCCGTTATTAAAGCGGCGGCAAGCCGCCGCACTCCAAAATAACCCCCGCACTCGTCAAGTACCCGCCCCCACGGAGTGCGGGAGCTTGCTCCCGCTTTCATAGCGGCGGCTTGCCGCCGCACTTCAATATCCGTACACCCACACCACCAGGTGTGCAGGGAGCGTGATTGATGGACAACGTGGCCCGGTTTTCGGCCGCGGAGCGTAGCGCGCTGTTCTCCGAAACCGCGGCCAGGATGGGAACAACCCCGGCGGTGGTGGAAAAGGATTTTTGGGTGACTTGGGTGCTGGATCGTTTACTGTTAAATGCGAAACGGTAGCCTATAGGCACGACAATAAGCATCATATGATGTATACTTTAGTGCATCGTCTCTGAATGAGGAGTTCCCATGCGCACAACCCTGAATATTGATGACCAATTGCTGGAGGAAGCCCAGCGCATTACGGGTATGACCGAGAAGGCCAGCTTGGTGCGGGAAGGCCTGCGCGCACTGATCGAACGCGAGAGCGCGCGGCGGCTGGCGCGCCTCGGTGGTAGCGAGTCGCAATTGGAACCGGTACCTCGCCGGCAGCCCGATTCTGCATGATCCTGGTCGATACCTCGGTCTGGATCGATCACCTGCGTTCTATCTTAGAAATTTTCCTATTACCGATTTAAGATTTATGTTTTTCATCTTCATTCTAATTCCTGTTCAAACGCTTTTTGCACACAATTGGTTAACACTTCCTGTTTATTATAAACGGGCATTTACAGGAGTTGTTGCGGATAACTTTGAGTTCTTCACAAATTTTAATCCGCTTTTAATATTCATTCTAACACCCATGGTTGCAGCT
>JANNJF010000586.1:0-2430 GCA_031405715.1 Gammaproteobacteria bacterium
CGACGGTGGGCGCTGCCCACCCTACAAAACCTATTGTGCCACGGTTAAAGAACGCACGCGCGTTCAGCGACCCAGGACCTTCTGCAGTGCGTCGAGAAACCGCCGATTCTCCTGCTCCAGACCGATAGTGACCCGCAAATACTCCGGCATGCCATAGTTGGCCACCGGCCGCACGATAACCCCCTCGCGCAACAGTTTTTCGTACACGGCGGCACCCTGTCCGACGTTCACGCAGATGAAGTTGCCCACGGAGGGAATGAAGTCGAGCTGCAAGGCCTTGAAGCCCGCCATCAGCTGCTGCATACCGCTGGCGTTGAGGGCGTGCGCGCGTTGCAGATGTTCAACATCCTCCAGCGCCGCCGTAGCCGCGGCCAGAGCCAGGCTGTTCACATTGAAGGGCGGGCGCACACGATTCAACAGATCCGCCGCGGCATCGCCCGACACGCCGTAACCCACCCGCAGACCCGCCAGGCCATACACCTTGGAGAAGGTGCGTGCGACGATGAGGTTGGGATAAGACTTTAGTAATTCGATGCCGTTGGCATAACCGGGTGCATCGACGTATTCAAAATAGGCCTCATCCAGCACCACCATCACGCGCGCCGGCAGGGCGTCGAGAAAGTTGCGCACCGCCTGCTGCGTCAGCCAGGTCCCCGTGGGGTTGTTGGGATTGGCGATGAACACCAGGCGTGTGCGCTCGCCCACGGCACGCAGCATGGCGTCGAGATCATTGCCCCAGTCCCGTGCCGGAGTGATCACCGCGCGGCCACCCACCGCCTGCGTCACGATGGGATAAATCGCGAAGGCATGGGCGGAAAAAATAACCTCGTCCCCAGGATTGACGAACACGCGTGCGGCGAATTCCAGAATATCGCTGGAACCATTGCCCAGGGTGATCTGTGTACTGGTCACACCCAGGGCGTTGCACAGGGCCGCCTTGAGTTCAAAACCACCGCCATCCGGATAACGCGCCAGGTCCGGCAGGCAGGCCGCCAACGCGGCGAGCGCCTTGAGGCTGGGGCCTGAGGGATTTTCGTTGGACGCCAGCTTGATGGCGTTGCGCACGCCATACTCACGCTCCAGCTCGGCGATGGGTTTGCCCGGTGGATAAGGGGTGATGCCGCGCACGCCGGCCACGGCGAGTTCGCATAGATCGATGGACATGATCAGAGCACCGCTTTCGGATACGAGCCGAGCAGTTTCATAAAGGCGACCTCTTTCGTCAGCTCGTCCAACGCCTTGACCACGCGCTCGTCCTTGACGTGGCCGTCGATGTCGAGAAAGAACACATATTCCCACAGACCTTTGCGCGACGGCCGCGACTCGATGCGCGTCATGTTGATCTGATTGCGGGAAAACGGCGCGAGCAGTGCCGCCAGCGCGCCGGAGCGGTTCTGCCCGGCCACCAGCAGGCTGGTCTTGTCGGTGCCGCTGGGCTGCGTCTCAAGGCGGCCGATGACCAGAAAGCGGGTGGTGTTGTCCGGCTCGTCTTCGATATTCTTTGCCAGGACGTTCAGCTTGTAAATGTCCGCCGCCGAGCTGCCGGCGATGGCGGCGAGCTTGAGGTCCTTGGAGGCCAGGCGGGCGGCCTCGGCGTTGCTGCTCACGGCGACGCGCGCAAGCTTGGGCAGATTGGCGTCCAGCCATTCACGGCACTGCGCCAGGGACTGGCTGTGGGACACAATCTTCTTGATCGACTTCTGGGATTTACCCTTGCCCAGCAAATGGTGATGGATACGCAGCTCCACCTCCCCGCAGATGCGCAGCGGCGAATTCACGAACATGTCGAGGGTATGGTTGATGACGCCCTCGGTGGAGTTTTCGATGGGTACGACACCGAACTGGGCGGCACCGGATTCCACCTCGCGGAACACCTCGTCGATGGCGTTGAGCGGCAGGGTGTGCACCGAATGGCCGAAATGTTTCAGCGCCGCCGCCTGGGTGAAGGTACCCTCCGGCCCAAGGAAGGCGATCTGCAGCGGTGATTCCAGGGCGAGGCAGGCGGACATGATCTCGCGGAACAGGCGCGCCATTTCCTCGCTGGACAACGGTCCCTGGTTGCGCTTGACCACGCGCCGCAGCACATCGACCTCGCGTTCCGGGCGGTAAAAGCTGCTGTGGTTGCCGGCCTGTTGCTTGGCGGCGGCGACTTCCTGGGCGCAGCGCGCGCGCTGGCTGATCAATTCCTGGATCTGCTGGTCCAGGGCATCGATACGCTCGCGCAGTTCGCGCAGTCGCTGTTGTTCGCTGCTCATGCCGCAACCTGGGTCATTAGGGAGCCTCTGAACAAGTCCCCTCTCCCCCGCGCACTTCGGGGGCGAGGGTTAGGGTGAGGGGAATAATCAACAATTTTTCCCTCACCCTGTCCCCACCCATGAACCCGGCCGCCGGCCGCACGAATCTCCTTCTCCCGCGCGCGGGAGAAGGTGG
>JANNJF010000587.1:0-8535 GCA_031405715.1 Gammaproteobacteria bacterium
ATAACAAGATCCGCGTCATCCAGCGGCGTGCGTATGGGCTGCGTGATGAGGAATACCTGCGGTTGAAGATACTGACGTGCATGTTGCCGATCCTCTGAAAATGGTTGAAAATCACCCACACGAGTTCACGAAGACCCATAATAGTTAATGTGCTGATGATGATCATGAACGTCATCCCTTATAAAGGAACGAATGGCCTTGCATCGGATGGTTATCAGCTCTGGGTCGTATTTATATATGCATTGAAAAGAGGAAAGCGACCTGCCTATCCACCAAAATCCGCATCCCGTACTTTCCCACCCGACACGTCTCTGCTGACGCTTGACGGTTTTACGCCTGCCAACTTTAGTGTTGGTGTGGAGATACTGAATGATGACACCACCCCGATGGAGTTCGTTGTCAACACACTTACCCAGCACCTCCAGATCAGCCGTGAGGATGCCTTTAAGATGATGCTCGAAATTCATGGGAAAGGAGGCGTGATTGTGCCATTGGAAGATATGAAATCAGCCGTATCGATTGCCCATCGTATCGCTGAAGAGGTGCAAGCACATCATCATCGCCTGGTTTGTAGAGCAGTTAATGTCTAGTATGAACCAAGGAAGATCTAACAACAAAAATTGGACACCCATTAATTTCCAGCACCTACGATGCATTGGTACACCAAATAGGTGTTACCAACTTGTCAAGTTTATGGGTGCCCCAGCAAAAAAGGGACGGAGGGATTAAAATTTAATCCCTCCGTCCCTTTTACCTACCTTTTTGCTACGCCAAATACGGTGTGGCGTAGGGAGCCCCGGCTTGGGTAGCATAGATCGTTGGCATTATTGAATTCACTCTTTCACCGTCACAGCGGAGCAAACCATGATTATCGATGATGGGGTTAGGAAAAATGGCCCACCCTTGAGGCCTATTGCGAATTACCGTCAAACAAGATAACACCATGACCCGCACGACAAACAGCCAGATTCTGATCTATCAAGCCGAGGACGGTTCGCTGGCCACTGAGGTGAGGCTGTTAGGCGATACGGTTTGGCTCCGGCAGGAGCAGATGAGCGAACTTTTCGGGCGTGAGCGCTCGGTTATCACCAAGCACGTACGTAATGTATTCAAGGAAGGGGAACTGGATGCGGATTCAGTATGTGAAAATTTTGCACATACTGCTGAAGACGGCAAGACCTACCAAGTTCGGCATTATAACCTCGATGTCATCATCTCGGTGGGCTATCGGGTAAAGTCGGGCGAAGGTACACGCTTCCGCCAGTGGGCCACCCGCGTCCTGAGGGAGCACCTCACCCAAGGCTACACTATCAACCGCCAGCGCTTCGAGGCCAACGCCCGGGAACTGGAGGCCGCACTGGCGCTGGTGCGCAAGACGGCGCAGAGCCCCGAATTGCGGGCGGATACGGGTCGCGGGCTAGTGGACATTGTTTCCCGCTATGCCCAGACTTTTCTGTTGTTGCAACGCTACGATGAGGGTCTGCTCAGTGAGCCGCGGGCGCAGGCGGGAGGGAAGCTGCCTACAGTCGAAGACGCACGCGCCGCTCTGACAACGCTGAAGACCGACCTGATGCGCCGCGGTGACGCCACGGCTCTGTTTGCGCAGGAACGAGGCGATGGGTTGGCGGCCTTGCTCGGCAATCTGGACCAAAGTGTGCTGGATGAACCGGCCTATCCGAGCGTCGAGGTCAAGGCGGCGCACCTGCTGTACTTCGTGATCAAGAACCACCCCTTTACCGATGGCAACAAACGTAGCGCGGCATTTCTGTTTGTCGATTTTCTCAATCACAATGGCCGCCTGTTGAATAACGACGGCCAGCCGGTAATCAACGACATAGGTCTGGCGGCGCTGGCCTTACTGGTCGCGGAATCGGACCCGGCACAGAAGGAGACCATGATTCGATTGATCATGAATATGCTGGCCCTGGAGTCTCAAGATAAGGCATTGCCATAGGGAAATATGGGGACAGGGAAATATGGGGACGGATTTATTTAATACTGCAGCCTTACTTGCATTGACACAAAAATATATCTGTCACCTTTTCACATTGGATTGAATTCAGTGTGCGGCCTGTTTGTCATACCATGGGTAAAATGCACTCCGTGCAAAACCGGATTTTTCTTAATCACTCGGGCACGAACCTCCTATGCTAAAAAACAACGATATCCGCGTTCATAAATATTCCAATTATTTTGTTATTACAATGCGCGTCGTGCATCAGTCTCTGGTTAATTACTGTTACCTTGTTATCGACCAGTTCAGTAGAAACGCAGTCGCGTTCGATCCTGCATGGGAACTGGAAAAAATAGAAGGTGTGCTTGACGGCTACGACGCAATACTTATTTCAAGTTGCGTGACGCATCATCATCGGGATCATATTGATCTGGCGGAAGCCATGTCCATACGGCATGCTGTAGCCATCCACATGTCGCAACAGGCAGTCGAGTTTTATGAGGTCAACATTCAGAATCTGATAACGTTCTCCGGCGAGGAAAATATCAAATTGCTGGGCATAAGCGTGAAGCCGATCATCACTCCTGGGCACACAAGAGGAAGCACCTGCTATTTGGTCGGAGACAGTTTGTTTACGGGCGACACCCTGTTTATTGAAGGTTGCGGCATTTGCATACAGCGTGGGGCAAGTCCGCATGATATGTTCAAAAGTCTGACGCGTCTGAAATCTATTTTGCCAGGCAAGACGCGTATTTGTGCCGGACACAACTATGGGCGTGAACCCGGCGAGCGTTTGTCCTATTTATTGGCCGAAAACCCTTACCTGAATATCGATGACCAGGAATCGTTTGTAGAATATCGTATGCGAGAAACCAGCAGCCTGAGATTTTAGCCATGATTTTTCTGTGTCGTGCGCGATCGACAGGTCGTCTGTCTATTTCTTCGTCTCGGATTTTTTGCGCACATAGAGGGTCTTGACTACTGTAGCGATCACCTCGCCTGTATCGCTCACCAGCTCAGCTGGAAGATCGAATACATATTTACCATCTGTGTCCGTTTTCAGTTTTATTGCCTGAATCAACTCTTCGCTCAGGGTGAAGGTGACCGACAAGGTGCCGCGCCCAGGTTTCACGAATTCTATTTGTGCCGCTTTGTCCCAGACGACATAGTCGCGACCAAGATTATTTATTAACATCATCATATAAAAAGGATCGGTCATGGCATACATGGACCCGCCGAATTGTGTTCCGACGTAGTTTTTGTTATACCAGCGCAAGCGCATTTTGACGCGAATCTCGCGATAATTGGAACTGGCATACACGACCTTGATGCCGGCACCCAAAAAGGGTAGCCACAGGTTACCGATTCGACGCAAAACGTTTGCGGGTATCCTGGTTGCGGTTTTTCGAAGAAGTTGTGCTAGCATGTTAGTACCTTGAAATTATGGTCGTGGCTGTAGGACTGCATCATTGCCTGCTGTATGGCAGATCCCGAGAATTCATCAGCCCCTCATTGACAGTTCAACTGTAAAAATCGGGGGTATGCGTGCGGAATCCAGCATGCCAAGGCATCGTCACTCAGCATATTATGTCTGCAGGCACAGTAACGCCACTGCCAGGCAAGAATTGGGGTTTTCTGCGTGCAGGATCGAGCGGCCGGTGTTGTTCAGTGGCCGTAGTTTAGGACACCCATCTGTTTTTTCGCCCACGGTTTGTGGGCGCACTAAATTTGCGTTATGCGATTGTAAATTTGATGGGTGTCCCAGATTCTCGACCCGCTGGTAGAGACGGACGCGGTGAGACAGTATTCCGTTTCCTGTGATGATCGGGGCCCGCGCCGCTCACCAGCACGTTAGAAGTGCTGACTTCCTTTATTACACCTGATGACAAAAGGCACCACCTAGCATATACTTTTGGGGTGAAAACCTTCCGCTGGGATCCCCGGAAAAACGAACAGCTTAAGGCAGATCGTGGCGTTTCCTTTGAGGAAGTGGTTTTGGCTATTGAGTCTGGCGGGTTATTGGACGTTGTGGAACACCCCAATCCCAAACGATATCCAAACCAAGGTGTGTACGTGGTGGCGATTGCTTCCTATGTTTATCTCATACCACACGTAGAGGAATCGGAGTACGTCTTTTTGAAAACTATTATTCCTAGCCGCAAAGCGACGCGTGACTATGGAATGAGGGAAAAATCATGAAATCTCTTGATCGCTACGAGAAGCAGATTCTGTCGGCTTTCGAGGCAGGCAAGCTTAAATCAACAGTAACTTCCGAGGCGGCTTTGCGTCGGTATCGCGAGTACGCTCGTGCGACCCTAAGCAAGAACAAGCGCGTAAATATTCGTTTGTCCACACCGGACCTCTCTGAAATCCAGGCTCGTGCCGCAGAAGAAGGTGTACCCTACCAAACGCTTATTGCCAGCGTATTGCATAAGTTCGTAGCAGGTCGCTTCGTAGAAAAATCATCACGTCTGACTACGCGTTCAAGCGGACGCGGTAAGAAGCGCCGCACCGCTTAACGCAACGTATCTAGGACACCCATCTATTTTTTCGCCCACGGTTCGTGGGTGCACTAAATTTGCGTTATGTGATTGTAAGTTTGATGGGTGTCCCAGATTCACCGCCTTCCCAGATTCACCGCCTGTCCGTGGTCGAACCGGTGTTTGCCAATATCGGCACGAACAAAGGCCTCAAACGCTTCAGTTTACGCAGCCAACGAAAAGTTCAGGGACAATGGCGATTGTATCGTCTGATACACAATATCGAGATGCTGAAGAACTACGGGGAATTGGCCAACGCGACAGGAACAGGATCGCCGGGGTAGACTTGAAAAACTGTGTCGGTTTATTGGGCCGCATGGGTCCGCAGCTCCCATTTCCGTATTCATCGGGCATCGCCGGGTCCAGGCACGACCACATGCGTGAACTGCGCGTGCAGTATCAGGGCAAACCATACCGTGTGTTATATGCCTTTGATCCGCACCGCACGGCTATTTTGTTAGTTGGCGGATGTAAGGTCGGGAATGGCCAATGGTATAAAGAGTATGTGCCGGTCGCGGATCGGCTGTATGACGAACACTTGTTAATACTTGAACAAGAGGGCCCGGACGATGGCTAAGAAATTCCGTGAATTGCTGGATGCGATGCCGCCGGCACGGCGCGCGTCCATTGCGCGCGGTGTAGATCGTCTGGCGGCCGAAATGTTGCTGAGCGAGCTACGCAAGTCACGCGAGATCACGCAGGCGCAACTGGCCGATGCGCTGGGCGTCACCCAGGCGCGCGTCTCGAAGATCGAAGAACACGGCGATATGCAGATCAGCACCTTGCGCGCGTATATCGAGGCCCTGGGCGGTACCCTGGAAGTTGTTGCGCATTTTCCCGAGGGGGATGTGCGTGTAAAAGATGGCGGTCGCGCCGCATAACACCGCGGGTCTGCCGATCGACAAAACATACGACTATGCGTTGAGCCTTCGTGCTACATACCACCCACAGAAATAGATAAAGGAAAATGAATATGAGCTGGATCACCGTCGAACACGACCCCTCTCCCATGAAGCTCGACGTGCTGAACGTGGAGGGCTGGCCGATCTGGACCAAGGAGGTCTCGACCTTCGAGTGGACCTACGACAGCACCGAGGTGTGTTACATCCTGGAGGGCGAGGCCATCGTTACGCCGCAGGATGGTGAGCCGGTGACCCTGCGCGCCCAAGACCTGGTCAATTTCTCCGCCGGGCTGCACTGCACCTGGCAGGTGGTCGAACCTATCACCAAGCATTATCTGCTGAAACCCACCAACGCGCCGGGGTGAACTCTACCACCTGGAATTACGGCACCTTGAAAAAACCCCTCGATACCGTCCTGGCCTACCACCAGCGCACCAAACACCATTTGCAGCGCTATGCCGCGGGGCCGGGGGGATTGGACTGGAAAAACCAACCAGACCCCTTCCGCCATTTTGCCGGCTGCCCCCGGCGGGAATTGCCTTTGCTGGCGGAGTTGCCTCAACCCCGCTATGCCGATCTTTACACGCCGGGCGAAATCGCGCCGCAGGCATTGACGCTGAACCACATCGCCGCCCTGCTGGAACTCTCCTTTGGCCTGTCCGCATGGAAGCAGCACGGGGATCAGCGCTGGGCCCTGCGTTGCAATCCCTCCAGCGGCAACTTACACCCCACGGAGGCGTATGTAGTGGTGGATAACGTCCCGGATATGGAGGACGGCGTGCACCATTATGTGAGCCGCGATCACTTACTCGAACAGCGCTGCCGCTTCGACAGGCCGGCCGCCGCCAGCGCAAGCCTGTTACCCGCCGCTGCCTTTCTGCTGGGCCTGTCGTCTATCCATTGGCGCGAGGCATGGAAATATGGCGAGCGCGCCTACCGCTATTGCCAGCACGATGCCGGCCATGGGATCGCCGCCGTCCGTTATGGGGCGGCGGTGCTCGGTTGGCATGCGCGGGTATTGACGTCGTGGAGTGACGTGGATATCGCTGCCCTGCTCGGCCTTGAGCGGGAGTCAGACTTTCGCGCGGCGGAACGTGAACACCCGGATGTGATGCTGCTGGTGACGCCCCGGCGGCCTGGTTCGACGGAAGATGCGTGGACGCACGACGCTCTGCTGCGCGCCGCACGCAGCGGACGGTGGCACGGACAGGCCAACGTGCTCTCCCCCCATCACTCGCACGCGTGGCCGGTGATCGACGAGGCGGCATCGGCCTGCGCGAAGCCCGAGACCCAGGAGGCCGCCTGGCAGGCGCCCGCCCTTCCCGCTCCACTCCGGTGTGACGGCGAACAGTCCGCCCTGGGCATCATCCGGCAACGGCGCAGCGCACAGGAATTCGATGGTGTCACACCGATGCCGGCCAGCACCTTCTACCGGATGCTGGACATGACCTTGCCGCGTCGTGGCATCCCCCCGTGGGATGCCATCGGCTGGGCACCGCGCGTGCATCTGGCATTGTTCGTCCACCGCGTCGACGGTCTTGCCCCCGGGCTCTATCTGTTTCTGCGTAACCCGCAGAGTGAAGCCATGCTGCGCACGGAATTATCCACCCAGTTCGAATGGAGTCGAGTGGACGGCTGTCCCACGCATCTCTCACTCTTCCGGCTGGTGACGGCGGATGCCCGCAATGCGGCGCGCACCTTGTCGTGCCATCAGGACATCGCCGCGGATGGCGCCTTCAGCCTCGGCATGCTGGCCGAATATGCTACAAATCTGGCCGGGGCGCCGTGGGTTTACCGTCAACTGTTTTGGGAGGCCGGCATTCTCGGCCAAGTGCTGTACCTCGAGGCCGAAGCGGCAGGCCTGCGCGGCACCGGCATCGGCTGCTATTTTGACGATGGCGTGCATGAAGTGCTGGGTATTCAGGGTGAAGGATTACAAAGCCTGTACCACTTCACCATTGGTGCCGCCCGCATGGACGATCGACTGCAAACACTGCCAGCCTATGCGCACTTGCTGAGCCGCGAGCAGAATGATTAAGCACCGCCGGGCATGTATAAAGGCAGAACCAATAAACAAAACGCAGTCTTGTCCGGGCAAGTGGAATAAAAACGCCTTTCCCATTGCATCAGCGCCCACACCTTCCCCGACCAGGTACACAAATCACTACTAATATGTCCCCTTGCAATACCGTCACCGCCGTGGGCTGTCGCCACTGTCGCGCTGCCTAATAATTATACAATAATAGCCCTAATTCATGGGGGAAAACGTCGTTCCTCCGGCAGATTGCCCGCTTGGTCAAAAAGTATTTGCAATTCTTAACAAACTCATTCGAAGAAACACTTGTCGTGGAGGCAAAATTGGCGTTTAATTCGCAACAGTAAATCTTTGCCATACGGATACTGTAATTGACGCTGACCAACTGTCTCACTGCCGCTTTTCCTCCGGCACGGTCGATAGACCGAGGGGCAGTCGACGGTTCTCGTAGCGGTGTATTTCCTTTCGCTGTAGCTAATAAAAACAATAGGTTAAAAAAGACAGGGGTGGCATCGAACCTCCCCGTCACCGTATTGGATCGCCCCAGGGGTGGGGTCAAATTGTTGTTAGGGTGCTATAGGAGATATTCATGACGACTCAAAAACTCGAAGGTGGCTGCCAGTGCGGGGCTGTCCGATACCAAATTATCGGCGAGCCAGTAATGACAGCCATCTGCCACTGCGACATCTGCCGCCGTGCCAGTGCCACTTCATCGATGTCCTGGGCGATGTTCAGGAAGTTTCAGGTGACTTTTCTCAAGGGCGAGCTCGCGCATTATACGTCTTCCCCTGAAGCGGAACGGTGCTTTTGTCCTATCTGCAGCACGCAGATCTGTCTGACGGCCAGTTACCTTCCCGGCCTGATCGACATGACCCTCGGCAGCCTCGATCGTTCGGACGCAATCACTCCGACTCTACACTACTGGGGGACGCGACGTGTACCTTGGGCACAGTTTGCCTACAGCATCCCCAAGGTGGTACGCGAACCTCAGCATGCCGAGAACGTCTCGGGCTAACCTGGAGTGCGGCGGCAAGGCCGCATTTCATGATAATGCTTCTTAGGCAGGGCGCTACACATTAACCGGGGCAAGTTCCCGCACTCCAA
>JANNJF010000588.1:0-7171 GCA_031405715.1 Gammaproteobacteria bacterium
GACGATGGTAGTAGCGATGTGCACGATTTTAAGGAGCCTTTGAACAAGCCCCCTCTCCCCCCTGTATTTCGGGGACGGGGGGACGCAGGCCGAAGGTGTTTGTCATGTATTCAGAGGTTCCTTAAGTAAAGCTGTGCTCGAGTCCGGGGAAGGTGCGGTTGCGCACCGCATCCACATAGGCGCGCACCGCGGCCTGGATGCTGTCCTGCCCCTGCATGAAGTTTTTGGAGAATTTAGGGCTGGGGCGCGGATACAGGCCGAGCATGTCCTGTAGCACCAACACCTGCCCATCGCAATCGACACCGGCGCCGATGCCGATGGTGGGGATATGCAACTCGTGGCTGATGGTCTTGGCCAGCGCCGCCGGGATGGCCTCCAGCACTACCAGGCTGGCCCCCGCCTCCTGCAGCAGGCGCGCGTCTTCATGGATATGATAGGCGGTGACTTCTTCCCGTCCCTGCACGCGGTAACCTCCGAGCTTGTGCACGGATTGCGGCGTCAGCCCCACATGACCGCAGACTGGAACCCCGCGATCCACCAGGAAGCGCACCGTCTCCACCATCACGGCACCGCCTTCCAGCTTGACCATGTGCGCACCGCCCTGCATCAGGCGACCGGCATTCAACATCGCCTGTTCCGGACTGATCTGATAACTCATAAACGGCATATCGCCGATGAGCAGCGCCCGCGACAGGCCACGCGTCACACACTGTGTGTGATACACGATCTCCTCCACCGTCACCGGCAGGGTGGAGTCGTGTCCCTGCATCACCATGCCGAGGGAATCGCCCACCATCACCAACTCCACACCGGCGCTATCCAGCAGGTGACCGAAGCTGTAATCGTAGGCGGTGAGACAGGTGATCTTCTCACCCGCCTGCTTCATGGACTGGAGTGTGGTAACGGTAACGGGTTTCATGCGCTCGCCGGAAGTGGATTGAAGAAATGCCGCCCACTGCGCACGTGGCGCAAGTGGTCGAGCAATACCTGGAAGTCCTGTTCGCTGTCCACAAAATTCACCTCTGCCGCGTTCACCACCAACAGCGGCGCTGCCGTGTAGTGGTAGAAGAACCGAGTATAGCCCTCGACGATGGACTCCAGGTAGCTACGCTCGATATGGCGTTCGTAATCCTTGCCGCGCCGGCGCACCCGCTCCACCAGCACCTCCACCGGCGCCTGCAGGTAGATCACCAGGTCCGGCACCGGTATATCCAGGCTAAGCTGGGCATAGACCTGTTCGTACAAGCGCCACTCATCATCATCCAGATTGAGGCGCGCGAACAGGCTGTCTTTTTCCAGCAGGAAATCCGCCACGTGCACCGGGCGGAACATGTCGCCCTGTTTGATGGCCTGCAGCTGGCGCACGCGCTGAAACAGAAAATACAGCTGGGTCGGCAGGGCATACTGCTGGCGCGACTGGTAGAAGCGCTCGAGAAACGGATTGTCCTCGGGACGCTCCAACAACAAATCGCTGCCGTAGGCCTCGTACTATTTTTGCGCCAGGGTTGTCTTGCCGGCGCCGATGGGTCCCTCCACCACCACATAACCGGGATTCTTATGCGCCGCGACCTGCACAATGGTGTCTGGGATGAGCGAGCTCATGGATTTCTCTGAATACCTGTGACCTGGTTATTAGCAATGGCTAGTTTTTCTATGCCCTGGCCGGCACACCCGGCGAGCAAATCCCCCACCCGGCCACGTCCGGGTAGCGCGAGATCCGGCGCGATCTCAGACAAAGGATACAGGACGAAGGCGCGTTCGTGGAGTCTAGCGTGGGGCAGTGTCAGTCCCGGCGCGTGCCGGCGAATAACCTCCCCTTGCGTGGATATATAGAGAAGCAGGTCCAGGTCCAGGGTACGCGGACCCCCGGGCACGTCCCGCACCCGGCCACGCTCGGTCTCGATGTCGAGCAGGGCCTGCATCAGGGCAGACGGGTCCAGACTGGTGGCCAGCTCGCAGACCGCATTGATGAAATCCGGTTGCGCGGTGAGGCCCACGGGCGCGCTGCGATAGAACGAGGAACAACGCAGCGAACGCGTCCCGGGCAAACCACCCAGCAGGCTCATGCCGGCACGCACCTGGGAGACCGGATCATCGAGATTGCTGCCGAGACCGATATAGGCGCGGGCCGGAGGATCAGCCGGCATCACGGGGGGTGGCCCGGCGTTTGCGCGGGCGGCGTTTGCGCCGCGCCGCGCCCTGTTCCGGCGCCTGTTCACGCGCCATGGCATCGCGCGCCGAAGCGTCGACCGCCTGGAAGCGCGTCCACCAGTCCGCCAACTCCTGACCCTCTTCGCCGGCATGGGCGCGCAGCAGCAGAAAATCGTAGGCCGCGCGAAAACGTTTGTGCTCCACCAGGCGCTCGGCGTGTTTGCCGTGACGCCGGGACAACTTGCCCTGCATGTCCCAGATCTCGCGCATGGGGATACTGAAGCGCTTGGGGATGGTGATGTGCCGCAACTGCTCCCGCAGCACGTTGTCGGCGGCGCGTTGCAGGGTTTCGTGGGGATTCATACCACTGGCCGCGAGCCGTGCCATCTCCAATCGCACCGGATCCCACAAAAAGGCAGCAAACAGAAAGGCCGGGTTGACCGGCTTGTCGGCGGCGATACGCTCGTCGGTGTTGGCCAGGGCCTGGGGCACCAGCAGGCGCGGAAAATGATTTTCCTCCTGCGCTAAACTATCTTCGGTCAGCGGGAACAAGTAGCGGAACAGCCCGTACTGCCGCAGCAGCTCGAAGGTCTCCAGGGCATAACCCCCTTGAAACAACTTAAGGACCTCCTCGAACATGCGCGCCGGCGGTACCTCCAGCAACAAACGCCCGGACTCGCGGATCGGCGCGGCGGTGGCGGGATCGATGCGGAACCCAAGCTTGGCGGCGAAACGGATCACCCGCAGCATGCGCACCGGGTCCTCGCGGTAACGCGTGGCGGGGTCGCCGATCATGCGCAGGATACCCTGCTTCAGATCCTTGACACCGCCCACATAATCCACGACGCTGAAGTCGCGGATGTCGTAATACAGGGAGTTGACGGTAAAGTCGCGCCGCACGGCATCCTCTATCTGGGTGCCGAACACGTTGTCGCGCAACAGGCGTCCTTCGTTTTCATCGTCATCGTCGTCGTCTTGCGCGATGGGGGCTTGCGGATTGGCGCGGTAGGTGGCGACCTCGATGATGTCGCGCCCGAACTGCACATGCGCCAGACGGAAACGCCGTCCGATCAGGCGTGCATTGCGGAACACCCCCTTGACCTGTTCCGGCGTGGCATTGGTGACCACGTCGAAATCCTTGGGCTCGCGCCCCAGCATCAGATCGCGTACGCAACCTCCGACGAGATAACTGTCGTAACCCGCATCCTTCAACCGATACAGCACCTTGAGCGCATGTTCGCTGATCAGGGAACGGGAAATGGAGTGCTCGGAACGGTTCAGCGTGACCGGCGTCACGGGTGTGTTGACCGGCTTGGTTTTGCGGCGGCGCCACCAGGTTGATATGGACATTTAGGTTCGTTTTTGTGCGTTGTGTAATAAGTAATGCTGGGTATAATAGCATCCCTTTGCTGCCTGGCTATGTTTGGTCGGGCGCAATGCTCCCTTCGTCTAGTGGCCTAGGACGCTGGCCTCTCACGCCGGTAACAGGGGTTCGAGTCCCCTAGGGAGCGCCAATTCCCCTGCCCCGCCCCGCCGTCCTGGGGCGGGGCGCCTCAGGACGGCTGACCACACGGCTGATGAGCGACCCACTCACCCCTTATTGCAGCGATGTCGGCCAGGCGGATTTCGACCACCTGGTCCTGCAACAATCCCATACCCGCCCGGTGCTGGCGGACTTCTGGGCCGCCTGGTGCGGGCCGTGCAAAATACTCATGCCGCTGCTGGCCAAACTGGCGGACGACTACCAGGGTAAATTCTTTCTCGCCAAAATCGACACCGACAAGGAACAGGCCCTCGCCACCCAATACGGCATCCGCAGCCTGCCCACGGTAAAGGTCTTCAAGGACGGGTTGGTGGTGGACGAGTTCATGGGCGCGCAGCCGGAGCGTGCCCTGCGCGATATCCTCGACCGGCACATACTGCGCGCCTCGGACGCCCTCATTGCGCAGGCCATGCAGGCCCAGGGCCGGGGCGATGCAGCCCAGGCCCTGGGCCTGCTGACCCGCGCCGTTGAGACCGATCCGGACCGTGACCGCCCGAAACTGCATCTCGCCAGGCTGCTGTTCGAATCTGGACGCACCGAGGACGGTGAAAAAACCCTGCAAAGCCTGTCCCCCGCCGGCCGCGCCGACCCGGAGGTGGTGGCGCTACGTGCCAAACTGGAATTCGTGCGCCTGGCGGCCGTCAGCCGCTCCCCGGAAGAACTGGAAAAGGCCATCGCGGCCAACCCAAAGGATTACGAGGCGCGCTACCTGCTGGCGGCGTGGCGCGTGCTGGAAGGCGCCTACGAACCGGCGCTGGATCAGCTGCTGGAGATCGTACGGCGCGAGCGCAAGTTCCGCGACGACGCTGCGCGCAAGGCAGTCCTGGCGATATTCAATATCCTGGGTGGGCAGGGAGAGATCGTCACCCGCTATCGCAAGCGGCTGTCCATGGCGCTCAACTAACCCCCACGGCAGGCGTGTTGAAGTAACGTTGCCGCATGCGTTCACAATACGCCACCACATTGACCAGGCTGCGGGCGTGGATGGTCAGAGGGGAATTGAAAGGTGCGCGGGTGGCGTTGGCCAGAAATGCATAGGCCGTGGCATCCAGGGAAGTCGGTTGTGCGCCCATGAAATACGCCTTGTCGCCCAGGAACGCCGACGCCGCCGACAGGTCCGCTTTGCCCAGTTCCTCGATCTCCACCACGCTGTGCCGGCCCATGCCGTGGCCGCTCAGATTCTTGCGCGTCATGCGGCGCACCAGGGTGGCGATGATCGGACGGACCGCCGCAGGCAGGAATCCAAAAAAGGCACGCCGCGTGATCGGCCAGTTCTGGGGGGAGATCCAGCGATCATGCACCATCGCCCAGTACAGGTGCTCCTCGAACAGACGCCGCATGGCCAAAGCCTGCGCCTGTTCATACGGTGTGAGCGCCTGATCCAGGGGGTCGCCATAAGTCGCCTTCAGGTAATCAACAATGAAGCCCGAATCGGCGATCACCTTGCCGCCATCGTCGATAAAGGGAAATTTTTTCTTCGGCGCTTTGCGCACATCCGCATTCTTGGCCGTTTGATACGGCAACGCCACCATGCGCAGGTAGGTCTCGAGCTTCATGCAGAACGGGCTGGCGTTGGGCAGGCCCCATACCGGGCGAAATTGATACAGTGTGAGCATGCAGTGTCCCTCATGAGTGATGCGCGATTATTTTCCACGGGCCAGTAGCGTCTATTTATTCTTCAGGTGCTGCTCATCGTCGAAGCTGCCCACCCGCGCCGGCCGATAGACCTCCATTTTCCTAAACCTGCGGCTCTTTGATCTTACCCGGGGTCGTGCTAGCGTGATATGCTGCGGCGGCCACGGTGTACGGCCGCAACACAATCCCCATGATAATCGTAACCTGCATTGGAGAATAGCGATGAAAACTATGCGTGTGTTATGCCTGACCCTTACCCTGGCGATGGGCATCACCTCGGCCCTCGCCGCCGAGCCGCAGACTATTGAGGTGGTGCTCGGCAGCTACTTCATCCAGCCGGACAAAATCACCGTCAAGGTCGGCCAGCCGGTCACCTTGAACCTGATCAACGAAGCGAGCATGGTGCCCCACGATCTGGTCATCAAGGCGCCGGACGCGGGCATCGACGTCGCCATGGATGTGCCGGCGGGCAAGAAGGCCAGCGTGACCTTCACGCCCACCAAGATCGGCCACTACGAAATGGTGTGTGACAAGAAACTCATGTTCTTCAAAAGTCATAAGGACAAGGGCATGCACGGCACGCTGGAGGTGGTGGAGTAGGTTCACCCAACGCCTCGCTGCCACAACGGGTGTCCGGGTTGCTGCGATGATGCAACCAGACATACCCTATTTCCTTGCTGGCGACATTAGGCGGCCGGGCCGGACGCCAGGGTATGCGCCTGGCGCGTGGTTTCGGGCAAGCGGTATTTCGTGCAACAGCGCATGACGTAGTCGATGGCGGTTTCCAGACAGACGCGATGGCCGATGGAGACATACACCGGACTGACCCCGCGACGCGTGCGCAGCGCGGCACCGACCACCTCCTCTTGGTGCACCAATGGTCGCCAGGCACCGCGCACGTCCGGCAGGTCTTGGTAATGGCCCACGAGCAGCGACTTGGCCACGCCAATGGTGGGCAGGCCCGTGAGCACGCCGAGGTGGCAGGCGATACCGAAACGACGTGGATGCGCCAGACCCTGACCGTCGCACAGCAGCAGGTCGGGGGCGATGGTCAGCTTTTCCAGCGCATCCAACAATACCGGGACTTCGCGGAAGGACAGCAGTCCCGGTATATAAGGAAAGGTCGCCGGGCGGCGTGCCAGCGCCTGCTCTCGCAATGCCAGAGTGGGGAAATCGAGCACTGCAACGGCGGCGTGCAGGTGGGCCTTGTCCGCCTCGAGACCCACGTCGAGACCGGCGACGTAGCGCACCGGGTCCAAGCGGTCTTCGCGGATCACCCTGGAGCGCAGCGCATGCTGAAGTGCCACGGCATCCGCCGTGGTTTGCGGCCATGCAACGTCTCGGGCGATATGCATACGCTAGTGTACTGCGTCGCAATTAATGGAACATATAATTAGCGCCGCGCACCCCACCGTCCCCTCTCCCCCAACGGGGGAGAGGGTTAGGGTGAGGGGGAATTCTTGGGCCTTGCCCCTCATCCTGTCCTTCTCCCGAAGGGAGAAGGGACCTTGGGTTTGAGCGGCGGAAAGCCCTGATGGCAAACATAAGTTACAAACTGTTTGACGAGGTACACTAGGTGCGACTTGCCATGACCATGAGCTGATACAACTAACCTGTCGAACGACTTTCTTTGCGTCTATGCGTTGGGTGTGCTGGTATTTCGATTGGGGTTGGGGCGGAATCGCCCCAACCCCTCAACGGACACCACCTACCCCACCCCTCGTACCGTGGCGATCTCAATACGAACTCTATGTCATGTCACCCGACACTCCGGGAGAAAAGCAAATCAGAAGTGTCCGGGATCGTTGTCCAAGGCGAGAAGGAAGTCCACGAGGTCGGCCA